>JAYEJR010000001.1:0-18722 GCA_034660715.1 Campylobacterota bacterium
AAGATAAGAAAAAATGTTGCAAATATTTCTATACTTATCAAAAAAAGCATCAGTTTCTTTGGTGCAAAACTATCAATGATAGAACCAGAAAAAGGTGCTTGAACAACTCCTGCTAAAAAATGAAGCATTGCCACAAAAGCGATAACTTCCACAGCTACTTCCATATCAATCAGTAATGTATAAATAGCAACATTACTAAACCAAGCACCAAAATAGGCAATAAGCTGAATAAATGACAGTCTTCTAAGAACTTCTTCGCTCTTTAATAGGTTGATATACTCTTTCATAAGTGGAAGATTAACATAAGAACCTATATAAAAAGAAAAAAAATCAAATTAATGTTAAAGTTATTTTTTTATATGTCGATATGCTGTGTAATAACTATCTTTAAAGATTAAGGAGCAAGTCATGGATGGCATAGCAAATGTTGCAAGACAACAACAATCACAGGTAAATTCACCAGAGGCTCAAGGACGAGCAGCTGAGCAGGCACAGCAACAAACACAACAAGTAAGAGCACCAAAACAAGAAAATTTGGTTGAAGATATTCAAAATGCTTCTAAGCCAAGTACTAAAATAAACTCAAAAGAGCAAGTCGAAAACCTAGTTGATGAACTCAACAATGCTATGGCTCCAATGAATACTAACTTAAGATTTGGTGTTGATTCAGATGATATATTTTATGTATCAGTTATAGAATCAGAAACAAGTAAAATGATTCGTCGCTTTCCAGCAGAAAAAGCTGCAGACTTCTTACCAAAAATGCAAGAAGTAACAGGAATGTTATTTGACTTAAAAGGGTAAAAAACTTACCCTTTTTTCTTTTTATAAAACTTCACCATTACTTACACTCATTTCTTCATATATACTCTATAAGCAAAACCTCACAAACATTTTGATATAATCGCGACTATTATTTCTTTAAACAAGGTATGTGTATGCAAAAAGATGTTAAAAAAGTAGTTCTTGCCTATTCTGGTGGACTTGATACTAGTATTATTTTAAAATGGTTACAGGATGAGTATAACGCTGAAGTTATTACATTTACTGCAGATTTAGGTCAAGGTGAAGAGGTTGAACCAGCTCGTCAAAAAGCACTTGACAACGGTATAAAACCTGAAAATATTTTTATTCTTGATATTCAAGAAGAGTTTGTAAAAGATTATGTTTTCCCTATGTTTAGAGCAAATGCCATCTATGAGGGTGAATACCTTTTAGGAACATCAATCGCTCGCCCACTTATCGCTAAGAAACAGATTGAAATAGCACGAAAAATGGGTGCTGATGCAGTAAGCCATGGTGCTACTGGAAAAGGGAACGATCAAGTAAGATTTGAGCTTGGTTACCTTGGACTTAACCCAGATATCACTGTTATCGCTCCATGGAGAGAATGGGACCTAAACTCACGTGAAAAACTTTTAGCTTATGCTAGAGAACATGGAATCAACATTGACCAAAAGCATGTTGATGCAGATGGCAACCCAACAGTAAGTCCGTACTCTATGGATGCAAACCTACTTCATATCTCTTATGAGGGTCTTCACTTAGAAAACCCAATGAATGAGCCAGAAGAAGCTATGTGGTTATGGTCAGTATCTCCTGAAAATGCTCCTGATAAGAAAGAATACATCACAATTGGCTATAAAAATGGTGATCCAATCTCTATTAATGGTGAAGAGATGACTCCAGCTACAATACTTAGAACTTTAAATGCATATGGTAACAAACATGGTATCGGTCGTATCGATATCGTTGAGAATCGTTTTGTAGGTATGAAAGCTCGTGGATGTTATGAAACGCCAGGTGGGACTATCATGCTTAAAGCTCACCGTGCTATAGAGTCTATCTGTTTAGATAGAGAAGAAGCACATATGAAAGATGGTATGATCGCTAAGTATGCTGAACTAATCTATAACGGGTTTTGGTTCTCACCTGAGCGTGAAATGATGCAAGCGGCTATTGATACTACTCAAAAATATGTTCAAGGAAATGTAAAACTAAAACTTTACAAAGGGAATATCGAAGTTGTTGGTCGTGAATCAGATATGTCACTGTACTCTGAAGAACACTCAACATTTGAAGAAGATGAAGTATATAATCAAAAAGATGCTGAAGGATTTATCCGTTTAAACGCACTTAGAAGAATTATTGCTGGTAAAAAAAGAAATCACTAAAACCTAAGGAAAGGAATATACATATGATTAAAATAGATATGAACTCACCTGAATTTCAGGAACGAATGGAAAAAACTGTAAAGTTTACAGATAAAGTTGTAGATCAATTCGGTTGGGAATACAATCCTGAGTCTGAAGTTAACGAGGGTGTGCAGATGGGTCTTGCACGTAACAAAATGATGTATAACAAACTTTTTTGTCCATGTTTTATGGTTGAGGAAGTTGATGGAAAACCTCAATCTGTAGATAACAGAACTTGTCCTTGTACTCCAGCGATAGAAAAAGAGATCCCAGAACTTGGTGCTTGTCACTGTGGGATCTTCTGTACACCAGAGTTTGCAGCTGCAAAAAGAATAGAGATGGGAATGGAAGAAACTGTTCATACTCATTCACGTGGTCTTACAAAAGTAGAGTGTGAACAACTAGTAAGCCAAGACGAAATAGATGGTGACGAACTAATAGCACTTCTTGAAGCAAAAGAGCTTGGAATGGTTAAGTTTACTCTTGTAGATGTTCGTGAGCACATGGAGTGGCAAATGGGTCATATCAAAGGTGCTGATATTCTTGTTCCTACAAGTTCTTTCTTCCAGACTTGGGATGAGGCTAAACTTGAGAAAGATGACAACATTATCCTTTACTGTCATGTTGGTAGTCGTTCAGCACATGTTGCAAGAATACTTGGAGATATGGGTTATTCAAACATTGGTAACTTAACACACGGTATCGTATCTTACGGTGGCGAGAAAGAGAGATAATATGAAAGTACTTTTAATTAAAGATGTAAAAAGCCTTGGTAAAAAAGGTGAAGTAAAAGAAGTAAAAGATGGCTATGGTAAAAACTTTTTAATTGGTAAAGGTTTTGCAAGACATGCTACACCTGAAATACTTGAGCAACATGCCCAAGATGAGATAATAGTTGCACAAAACCTTGAAAAAGAAGTAAACGTGCTTAAAGAGATCGCTAAAAAGCTAGATAAGTGTGAAATCATCATTACTAAAAAACTTGGTGAAAATGGTCATATCTTTGGTTCAGTTACAAAAGATGAAATAGCAACTGCACTTAAAGAACAACATGGAATTGAAATTGACAAAAAACATATCAATGAAAAAGCTGCTATCAAAACTGTTGGCGAGCATGACTTAGACTTTAAACTTGGACACGGTCTTCATGGTACACTCCATGTAGATGTACAAGGCGAATAACTAAACAATGTTTGATGCAACTACAATACTAGCTTACAAAGGTAAGAACAAGGCAGTTATCGGTGGTGATGGTCAAGTCACTTTTGGAGATAGTGTTTTAAAGGGTAATGCAACAAAAATTCGTTCACTTCATCATGGCAAAATCTTAGCTGGTTTTGCTGGAAGTACTGCTGATGCTTTTAACCTGTTTGATATGTTTGAAGAGTTTTTAGAGAATAAAAAAGGGGATATTTTAAAGTCCGTTGTCGAGTTCTCTAAAGCTTGGCGTAAAGATAAAGTTCTTCGTCGTCTTGAGGCTATGATGATAGTTCTCAACAATGACCATATCTTTATACTCACAGGAAATGGTGATGTAGTTGAACCTGAAGATGGAGAGATAGCTTCTATAGGAAGTGGTGGTAACTTTGCTATCTCTGCAGCTCGTGCACTTAAAAAACATGCAGACCTTGATGAAGAGACACTTGTAAAAGAGTCTTTAGCTGTTGCAGCCGACTTATGTATCTACACTAACCACAACATTAAAACTCTAACTCTAGAGGATAACAAATAATGAATATGACTCCCAAAGAGATAGTATCTTATCTTGACAACTATGTAATTGGTCAAAAAAATGCTAAAAAAACTATTGCTTTAGCACTTCGTACAAGATATCGAAGAATGCAACTAGATCAAGAGATGCAAAATGAGATAATGCCTAAAAACATTCTCATGATTGGTTCAACTGGTGTAGGTAAGACAGAAATCTCTCGGCGTTTGGCAAAGATGATGAGTGTTCCTTTTATCAAGGTAGAAGCAAGTAAATATACTGAAGTTGGTTTTGTTGGTCGTGATGTAGAGTCGATGATTAGAGACTTAGTTGTTAACTCTATAAACATCGTAAAAGCAGAACAAGAAGATGCTAACCAAGAGAAAATAGATAACTATGTTCTTAATAAAATAGTAGAAAAACTTCTTCCCCCTCTTCCAGACTCAGCAAGTGAGTCTAAAAAAGATGATTATCAAAGACTTCTAGAAGCTATGGAGCAACGTGTAGAGTCAGGTGAAATGGATGATAAAAAAATCGAACTTGATATCGCAAAATTAAATGTAGAGTTTGATGACACAGGTCTACCTCCAGAGATGGCTAAAGTTCAAGAGAGTTTTTCTAAGGTATTTGCTAGCATTAACAAAGAAGATAATAAACAAGAAGTGACCGTTAAAGATGCAAAGGCTTTACTCCGTCAAGAGGCAAGCCATAAACTTTTAGACATGAGTAGTGTAAACGCCGAAGCACTTCTTCGTGCTGAAAATGGTGGAATAATATTTTTAGATGAAATAGATAAAATTGCACTAAGTGAAAAGAGTCAAGGTAGAAATGATCCAAGTAAAGAAGGTGTACAACGAGACTTACTCCCTATAGTTGAAGGAAGTAGTGTTTCAACTAAATATGGGACTATTAATACTGATCATATACTTTTCATTGCCGCTGGTGCGTTTCATGTAAGTAAACCAAGTGATTTAATCCCGGAACTTCAAGGGCGTTTTCCACTAAGAGTAGAACTAGAATCTTTAACAGAAGACACACTCTATAAGATTTTAACACAAACACAGAACTCTTTGCTAAAGCAATACATAGCACTATTAAGTGTAGAAGGTATGACTCTAACATTTGATGATGAAGCAGTTAAAGCTATAGCAAAACTTGCACATCGTGCTAATGAAAACACTGAAGATATTGGTGCTCGTCGTCTACATACTGTTCTTGAGAACATACTCGAAGAGATAAGCTATAATGCAGATGAGTACAAAGGTAAAGAGTTTACTGTTAGCAGTGAATTAGTCCATGAAAAACTTGATGAAGTAGTCGAAGACGATGACCTTTCAAGATATATATTATAAAACATAACAAGGCAAATATATGAGTAAAGCTGGTTTCGTATCTCTAATAGGTCGTCCAAACGCAGGTAAAAGTACACTTATGAACTCACTTTTAGGTGAGAAAATAGCAATGGTTTCACAAAAAGCTAATGCTACAAGACGACGTTCAAATGCCATTGTTATGGTTGATGATACACAGGTGATATTTGTGGACACTCCGGGACTTCATGAAAGAGAGAAGATTCTTAATCAGTTTATGCTTGATGAAGCACTTAAAGCTATGGGGGACTGTGACCTTATAGTCTACTTAGCTCCTGTAACAGATAGTGTTGAGCATTATGAAAAGTTTTTAAAACTTAACAAAAAAAATGTAAAACATATCATCGTTATAAGTAAAATTGACCAGGTTAAACAAGAGAAGCTATTTAAAACTATTGCTTCTTATAACAAATATGCTGAGCACTTTGAAGCGCTTATTCCTGTTGCTATTCCTAAAAAAGTTGGACATGAAGATCTTTTAAAAGTTATTTGCCAAAATCTTCCGGACTCTCCTTATCTATTTGATCCAGAAGACTTAACAAGTGAACTTGTACGGGATATTTATGCAGGTTTTATCAGAGAAGGCATATTTGAAAACGTAAGTGACGAAGTACCTTACGAATCTGATGTCATTATTGAAAGTATTGAAGAAGAAGATCATGTAGATGTTATTAGTGCGATGATTATCATAGAAAAAGAGTCCCAAAAAGGAATCATTATTGGAAAAGGTGGTGAATCTATAAAACGCATAGGAAAATCAGCTCGTGAAAAGATAGAGAGACTTAGTACGAAAAAAGCTTACTTAAACCTTCAAGTAGTAGTTAAAAAGGGATGGACAAAAGATGTCAACTTTTTAAAAGAGATTGGATATGATAATGCTAAATAAGATACAGTATAAAATTTTTATTTTACTTACTATATCGACTCTAATAACACCTCTACTTTTTGCAAATATTTTAACAGAGTACAGACTTCATGGAATAAAAAACCTTGAAAAGAAGATGGATCAAAAATTAACTCAAAACGAATATTGGGAAGATGAGCTAAAAAACCTCGATACACAGTTTGGTTATATGGAATCTTATAACAACGTACTAACTTGTGACAAAACAGGTTCTACATTAACACTTTACATGAAAGACACAAATGATGAGTTTACCTTAACAAAAGAGTACCATGCATTTACTGGCAAAGCTAAAGGTGATAAGGTTAAAGAGGGAGATTTAAAAACGCCACTTGGTATCTACACTATAACAAAGAAAATTTCTAAAGTTGACTCCTTTTATGGTCCACTTGCATTTGTTACATCTTATCCAAATATATATGATAAATATAGAGGAAAAAATGGTTCTGGTATATGGATACATGGCCTTCCAACAGAACAAGAGAGAGATGAGTTTACTAAAGGGTGTATAGCTATTAACAACCCAAGTATAGAGTGTTTAGATAAAAATATAGATATCAATAAAACAGTTCTACTCATTCATGAAAAAAATGACACAGAAAATGTATCTAAAAAAAGACTGGCAAATGTTCTTGCTCAACTCTATAGCTGGAGATATGCTTGGCTATACAATGATATGACTTCTTATTTAAACTTTTATGATGAAAAATTTATTCGTGTAGATGGAATGAAATATGATTTTTTTAAAAACTACAAAACAAGAATATTTAATAAAAAAGAGACTAAACAGATAATATTTAGTGATATAAATGTTATACCCTATCCAAATACTGATAACATGTTTAAAATTAAGTTTTTTGAAACATATAAATCTACTAGTTTTGCATTCCAAGGGAACAAAGTCCTTATTGTCAAAGTCGTAAACAATAAAATTAAAATAATTACAGAGCAGTAGATGAAACAAATACTATTAGTTTTATTTCTATTTACAATATCTCTAAAAGCTGAAATACAAATCATAAAAAAAGAAAATAGTGATTCAAATACTACATTATTAGTTATAGCAGGTATTCATGGTAATGAACCTGGTGGTTACTTTGCTGCTTCTATTCTCGCTAGTCATTATACTATTACTTCTAAAAACCTATGGATAATCCCTAATTTAAACAAAGAGAGTATCAGAAGAAATAAACGTGGCTACCATGGAGATATGAATCGAAAATTCTCTATAATAAAAAAAGGGGATAAAGATAGAGAAATTATAGAGGAAATTAAAGAGACTATACTTTCACAAAATGTTTCTTTGGTTCTTAACCTACATGATGGGCATGGCTTTTATAGAAAAGAAGACCAAGGAAGTATCTTTAATCCAAATGCATGGGGTCAAACATGTGTAATTGATCAGTGTGATTTAAAGACTGAACAACCTTTTGGAAGTTTAAACGATATTGCAATTACAGTTAAAAATAATATAAATAAAAAACTTCTCAAAAAACATCATAGTTTTAATGTAAAAAATACAAATACCAAATACCATGATGAAGCTATGCAGTTATCTTTAACTTATTTTGCTGTAACAAACAATAAACCCGCATTTGCTGTTGAAACAAGTAAAAACCTCTCAACACTTACAGAAAAAGTATTCTATCAACTTCTAGCTATTGAAGAATATATGAAAATTATGGGCATTGATTTTATAAGAAATTTTGATTTTAATGAAAAAGAAATTTCTAAAATACTAAATAACTATGGTACTTTAGCAATAAATAACAATATTTTATTAAATTTACGTGATATAAAAAAATCTTTAAGCTACATTCCGATAAAATCAAAGGATAATGTATTTAACTTCTCTCATCCATTGGGAGATATTAAAAAAGTTAATGGTAAATATTTGGTCTTTATAGGTAATAAATTAATTACCACACTAAAGCCTCAATACTTTAATTTAACTACAAATCGTCGTGAAAAATTTGATCTTGTTATAGATAGTGAGAAAGTTTCACTTGAAAACACTTCAATATTTTATGTAAATGCCGATTTTAAAGTTATCAAAAGTGAAAGTTACCGTGTAAACATAATTGGTTATCAATCAAAAGGGTCTAAAGATGAGAGTGGAAACACTGTCTCATTAAAAGATATGAATAAAAAATATTCAGTTGACAAGCAACATAAAGTTTATAGAGTTGAATTTTATAAAAATGATAATTTTTGTTCCATGTTAATGGTTCACTTTAAATAGGATTATAGCTAATGAGTAAGTCAAACCAACACTCTTTTTCAAGTGTAATATCAGTTAATCCATACAAAAATACTTATGTAAGTGGTGTGTCAAGTTTTTTAAGTGATTCAGAGAGTCCTGAATTTTCTAAAGACCAATTTGCCATTTCATATTTAAACACTAAAGAGTTTATTAATGCTCAAATTGAAATCAGTAAAAATATACCTGATGAAGATTTATATGATGCAATTAATTCTAAGTCATATGATGAGTTAGCACTAGACCAGGCTGTTGAGTATCAAATACAGTATATAGAAACATTTAATAATCTTGATGAAGAAAACCGTCATTTTCATGTTTTCATTGTAGATCCACTAGAAGTTACACAAACGTTTATTGATGTAGTAGAAAAAATCAAATATATCGATGTAACTATTCCTGCTCCTCTACTTATAAAGTCTTTATACTCAAAAGAGATTATTGATAGTGGTGGCATTCACTGTTTTATATATTTTCAAGAAAATGATGCATTTGTAACTATTTACGGAGATAAAGAGTTTATTTACACTAAATCAATTAAGCACTCGCTTATTGATATGCATGAACGCTTTTGCGAACTGTATGGTGAGAGAATAGACTACTCAGCATTTCTCAACTTCTATGCAAATGCGAACCTAAAAGATACAGATAGTGATTATAAAGAGTTTTTTATAAAACTATATAAGGAACTTTTTGCGAATGTTAATGATATCTTAACATATGCTAAACGTGCTTTTGATATTGAAAAGTTTGAACATGTTTATATAGGATCTCAAGTTGAAACAGTAACTAAATTAGATGAAATACTAGAAGTTGAACTTAGTATTAAATCTTCTGATTTCAATTTTGATTATGGTTATGAGCACAAAGACAACTATGTAGACCAACTACATGCCCTAATGCATGCATACACAACAATAACAGAAGATGAGAGATATGAATGTAACTTTAGTATCTACCATAGACCTCCAGCATTTATCAAGAGAGAGAGTGGTAAGTTAATAATGCTAATTGCAGCATCACTGCTCTTAGCATTTGCATACCCTGTTTCATACTGGATTCTTAATTATGCTCAAATACTACAAGAAGACCTCCTAAAACAAGAGTATAAAGAAGTACATAACATAAAGATTACAAGAGAATCTACGATTAAAAATAAACAAGTGGATAAAACCAAGGCCTTAACACTACTCGAAGAAGAGAAAAATGAGTATAATGAAAAGAAAAATACTCTTGTTAAGATACATGATGTAAAAGTCAACTATCCAATGAAAGCAAAACTCCTTTCACGATTAACTAAAGACTTAAATAAGTTTGGTGTCAGAATGGAATCTTTAACTTATGCAGAAACTAATAGTTCAAAAGCTTTTGACTTAGATTTAGTTTCTTCTAAAGATAGAAAAATCACAAAACTTGTTCAGTATTTAACAAAGACTCATGAACATAAGTTTAAATTTGAGCTTGAAGACATTTTATATGATAATGAAAGTAAAGTTTACTTTAGTCAGCTAAAGGTGAATATATTATGAAAAATAAACTAATAAAAATTAATATAGAAGACTACTTACATAATCTAGATAATGTTTTCTCTGGTAAAACACAAAAAGATATCTATATGACATATATTATGATTGTTGCTGGTATCTTTGCATTTTCATACTCTCTTTTTTGGGACAGTTCACTAGAAGAATTTGAACAGACCAGAGCAAATGTTGTAAACTTGGATAAAAAAATCAACAGTGACGAAAGATTTTTACAGCTAAATCCTGAGACAAAGATAGTGAAACTAGACAAAGAAATTGCAAATCTTAATCAGACTATGATAGTGCATAAAGATAATAATGCATATATTAAGACAAAAATAGAAACAATTTCATCACTCATTTATGATGAGAGAACATGGGGAGAATATTTATATTCTATATCTAAAAATGCACAAAAGTATAATGTTAAAATAAAACACTTTACTAACAAATATGCAGCGAAAGATAATGCTTTTGGTCATATACTAGATATTACAATAAGCTCAAGTGCAAACTATAGAAATACACTTCAGTTTATTAATTCATTAGAGCAGAGTGAACTTGTTGTTGATATCCATGATTTAAGTATTAAAGCACAGTCAAAATTAAACACTGACTTAAACATTTCAGTTTGGGGGATTACATACTAATGAAAAAACATATTATTACTTTATCACTCCTTATAAGTACATCTCTGTTTTCCAATGAGTTATCATGGGTTGATGAACAAGTTGAAGCAATCAAGCCTGCACGTTCAGGCATGAAAAGTAGAGATATTTCTAAAGTTAAAGATCCTTTTATATTTTTACTTAAAAATAAAAATGAAGAAGATATTGCCAAAATAAAGCCCACTGTAGCAAAAGCTCCATCCAATACTGCTATCGCATCTAGCAATTCAAAAGCTCCTAAAGTTAAAAATGTAAATAAAGTTTTAACACTTGGTGTTATAATGAACAATAGTGCTATGATTAGCGGTGACTGGTATAAAGTTGGAGACCTAGTTAATGGGTATACCGTCAGTAATATATCACCAAAGAATGTTCTGTTATCTAAGAAGAAAAAAGAATTGTTACTATCTACTAAAAGTATTAGTAAAAAATTAAAATTTCAAAAATAAGTAGGATTAAAAAATGAAATCTATCAAAACGTCAATTTATTCGACAATAATAGTACTTCTTCTAAGTACAAATAGTTTTGCTGACTGTTCATATGAGCTTTTTAGTATCAGTTCAACAAAAGATACAAAAATCATCGACTTTGTAGATCAACTAAGTGATGAATGTGGATTCAGTATAATAGTTACTGATCCAAATGCAGAGAAGTTTCTAAGTACTGCTCTAAACAAGACAAATCTGAAGAATCTCACAATTGATGAAGTATTAGACATCATACTTCTTGAAAACAATCTTTCATATACATTAGAGAACAACCTACTTAAAATCTCTTATTTAACAACAAAAGTATTTGAAATAGACTATATACTCTCTCAGAGAAAGAGCACTGGAAGTACAGATGTAACACTTAGTTCAAGTTCAGCAACCCAAGGAGGCGTTACTGCTGGTGGTGGTGCTGCAGGAACCACTGGAGGAGCTGCTGGTGGAGGAAACTCAAATGCCGAAACTGGTATTAAGATTGAAAGCAGTGATGAAGTTAAATTTTGGGAAGAGCTTGACTTAGAACTGCAAAATGTACTCAATCGTCCTCATGATTCTTACAAGGCAGTTGCACCATTAATAAATAAAAATGCAGGTTTAATTACTGTTACAGCAACTGCTAAACAGATGACTCGCTTTGAAGCATATCTTAAAAAGTTACAAGATAAAGTGCAATTACAGGTACTTATCGATGTTCAACTTCTATCTGTAACTATGAATGAAGGTAAAACAACTGGTATAGACTGGCAACAACTATACGCACTTCAGAATCTTGATGTTTCCATAGATACAATCAGTGCTAAGAATGTATCTGAATTTGATGAAACTACAGGTAGCATTACACAGGCTGCTACTGGTGCATTTAGTGATGTTGCTAGTATAGTCAATATTAAAGGGCAAGCTAAACTTGATGAAGTTGTAAAATTTCTTCAAACACAAGGAAATGTAAACTCAATTTCTAATCCAAAAGTTCTTACTTTAAATAACCAACCTGCACTTATAACAGCTGGTACAGAGTATTTTTATAAACTGACAAGTACAGAGACTCTTGCAGGTGGAGCTGGGGCTGGAGCACAAAGTGCAAATGAGAATGTTCAGTCAGTATTTGCAGGTGTTTTATTAACAATTACACCAGAGATCTCTGATGATAGCACTATCACACTTAAAATCAATCCTTCGCTTTCAGAAACAACTAGCGATATTTCATCTGAAGACAATAGTAAAAGAGATATGCCACCAGATTTAAATCGTCGTCAATTATCTTCAGTAGTAACTGTTAAAGATGGAAACCGTATAATACTTGGTGGTCTTATAAACACTAGAAATACAATTGAATCTAATAAAGTACCTATTCTTGGAGATATACCAGTTATAAGTTATCTCTTTAAATACGAAGAGAAGTTAAAACAAGTAGAAGAATTAGTTATTATTATAGAACCTCACATTATCCATAAAGAAAGAAATGATGTTTCGCTTGCAGATCTTGGTTATGAAGGTATGAGTGATGATATGATAATGAAAGAGCGACTTTCAAATACTGAGCAGACTGATGGCTTAACTATAGAAAACTCACCTAAAGTTGGTTTAAAAGTACCAAAAAAACTCCAACAAAATCAAGACTAGGGCTAGCCAACATATGAACAGTATCTTCGTTAATTCAAAAGATGTTTTCTTAGATATTGTTAATGCCAAAGACTATGTACAGCTAGACAGAGTCTCTACTATTTACCAGTCACTCAAGGACTCTATTAAAAAACCACTTAAAATGATTCTTCTGTATGGAAAACCTGGAACTGGTAAAAGTATGTTTTTAAACAAGCTTTATCAAGACATATCAACTACTCAAGAAGTGTACCTCTACCAAACTCCTATTTTGGATGAAAGTGAGTTTTATAAAACACTTGCACAAGATATCTTTAATATTAAATATACTGGTGAATTAAACTTTACACAGTTCATGAAAATTGTTGAACAAAAAAAAGAAAAAACTGTCCCTGTAGTTCTTTTAGATGAAGCACAACTATATTCCGAAAACTTAATGGAAAAAATCCGCCTTCTTTCTGACACAAGGACTGTAAAATTTGTGATTACTCTACATAAGACAGAGAAAGAGGACTTAATAGCAAAAGAGCACTTTCAAACAAGGATTTGGGAAAGTATTGAGCTTGAAAATGCTTCTAGCACTGAACTTAAAATTTATATTCAAAAAAAACTCATGAAAGCTAACTGCTTTGATAGTGCGAATATGTTTACACCTTCATCCGTAAATAAAATATATAAAATCACTAATGGAAACTATAGAGACACTAATAAACTCTTATATACACTTTTTGATATTTACTCGATATATGAAACAAATCATCAACTATCTAAAGTTAATACAAATCAAATTTCTCCTAAGCTTATAGAGATGTCAGCAATTCATACAGGTCTAATTGATGCTTAATGTAATAGAACTAGAAAGACGCTGGTTAAGATATAAAGTCAAATCCTATATCCCTCATTTGAGTATTGTTATTAGCTTATTAATAATTTCTCTCTTAATATTTACTTTTTCTTCCAACCAGAAGGATAACGTTAAAACAAAGAAAGCTAAGCCTGCAGATATTATTCAGAAGCCTAAAGAAATGCCTAAGCCTACTGTTGTACATAAGCCAATAGAAGTAATTCAAACCATTACAGAAGTAGTGCCAGATAAGTCACATAAAATCAAACTTGAGCCATCTTTAGACTTTATGAAAAAAATGAATAACTCTGCAAATCCGAACTACAGAAATGAATCTTCTATAAATAATCATGCTTCTCCATATAAAAAACCAACTCAAATGCAGGAACAAACAATAATACAAAAAAAAGAAGTAGTATATGAGGAAGTAAAAAAAGAGCCAACACAGCAAAAAGTAAATATAAAAAGACAAAATACACAAAATGATATTTACGATATCATCAAACGCTTTAAGAAGAACAATAATCCTGCTCTAAGCCTTTTTGTTGCAAAAAAATATTATGAACTTGGTAATTATAGACAAGCTTATAACTATGCACTAATGACAAATAAAATAAATAAAGAGATAGAAACAAGCTGGATTATTTTTGCAAAATCACTTGTCAAACTTGGGAAAAAAGATAAAGCGATTACCACATTAAAAGAGTATATGAAACATTCAAACTCAAATAGAGCTTCTATACTTCTTGACGAAATTCAATCAGGAAAATTCAAATGAAAATAATGCTACTTTTTTTCTTAGCTATTAGCTTATATGCAGATGTAAAACAAAACATGTTTAATCTGTATCAAAATAAAAAATATGAAGCAGTTTGTAGTTTAGGATTTGACAATTTTAAAAAAAATAAAAGAGATGAAGAGTTCGTATCATTATATGCTTTTTCTTGTCTTAACTCTGACTATATTGATCGATTAGCCGTTCCAGCAGCACTTTTAAAAGTCTCACAAGAAGCTCGTGCAAATTCAGCATATTTTGCAGTTATTCTTATGCAAAAGAAACTACTTTACCATGCGTTAATAGATAATTATGATCTTTCAAAATTTAATCTTCCAACAACTGATTATGTATTATCAAGAGTATTTGACTTGTACTCTAAGATTGGAAAACATGAGCCACGTGCTTTTTATCTATTTGAAGACCCTTTAGACCCTAAATTAACATATAAACTATATATCTCACGAGACTATAAACTAGATAAAATCATCATAGAAGAGTTTTATGATACAATAACTATAAAACGCCATGTATACTGGTAGGAGACATTGTGGATAGAATAACAACAGACTTACTTGCTAATGGCTCTATAATGAAAGGCCAAGTTGATAGGCTTTTAGCTAAGGGGATTGACGAAAATTTAATACTAAGAGATATAACACTTTCTGGATTTATGACGATGGATAGACTCATACGTTTTATAGTTCAAAATGTTAGAGATGGTGTATATGACTTATCAATTATAGATAACTATGATTATATTTATGAAAAGGCTGTCTTAGAAAAACTTGCTCAAGAACTTGACTTAGTGTTTGCTGATTTGGACTCTATTGACATGGACTATCACTTAACAGCTAAGGTACCTCTAGCACAACTTCAAAAATACAACGTAATTCCTGTTTTTCAAGATGATATGAGTGTAACCGTAGCATTTTATGATCCATTAAATATTGAAGCAAAAGAATCAATTCAGAGACTTTTTCCAAGAAAAATATTAAAAATTGCTCTGAGTACACAAAAACAAATCTCTTCATACCTTACAAAAATTGCTCTTAAAGACAGTGTTAAAGATTTAGTTAAAAAAGTACAAGATGAACTCAATTCTATCAATACAATCGAAGAACAACAAGAAGCTTCTTCTATACTCTCTTTGATTGATGTTGTTCTTAAAACATGTATTAATGCTAGAGGTAGTGATATACATATTGAACCAACTGAAAAGAACTGTGTTGTACGTGCTAGAATTGATGGTAAACTTGTTGAATCATTTATATTTGAAAAAAATATCTATCCACCTATGGCATCACGTCTAAAACTTTTAGCTAATCTTGATATAGCTGAGAAAAGAAAACCACAAGATGGACGTTTCTCAACTGCAGTTGGACCTCGAGAATATGATTTTCGTATTTCTACACTTCCTATTCTTTATGGTGAGTCGATTGTTATGCGTGTACTTGATAAAGAAAAAGCTCTTGTTAAACTTGAAGATGCTGGTATGGACAGTGTTAGTTACCAAAAACTTTTAAAAGGTTTGCAAGCACCCTATGGAATTATTCTTGTTACTGGTCCAACTGGTTCTGGTAAAACTACTACACTTTATGGTGCACTTAATGAACTTAGAAATGTAGAAGATAAAGTAATTACAGTAGAAGATCCTGTAGAGTATAGAATGAATCTAATTCAGCAAGTTCAAGTTAATGCTAAAGTCGGTCTTAGTTTTGCAGATGCACTCCGTTCAATTCTTCGTCAGGATCCTGATAAGATTATGATTGGAGAAATTCGTGATCAAGAAACATTAGAAATTGCTATTAAGGCTGCACTGACTGGGCATATGGTTATATCAACACTTCACACAAATGATTCAATTAGTGCTATCCCTCGTATGGCAGACATGGGAATTGAACACTATCTAATTTCTGGAGCACTTGTGGCTATTCAGGCACAACGTCTTGTTCGAAAGATATGTGTTCACTGCAAAACAGAAGATTTACTTTCTGCTTCTGTATTAGAGGAAATAGATGGTATCGTTCCTGATGGTGCAAGGTTTTACAAAGGAAGTGGTTGTAAGGAATGTGGAGACAGTGGCTATATGGGAAGAGAGATGATTTGTGAGGTACTTACCATTACTGAAGATCTTTCATCTCTAATAGCTAAAGGTGCTTCAAAAGATGCTATGCTAGCTCAAGCGAATAAAGATGGGTTCATAGATATATTTCAAAATGGTGTTCAAAAAGCTCTTGATGGAATCACAAGTATTGAAGAAATACTAAAGGTGGCAAAAGGATGATGTACTTTATCGCAACAGTTCTAACTAAGGGAAAGAAAGAAGAAATAGGTTTTTATGCTGAAGATAAAAAAGAAGCAACTAGTGTTGCAAAACTAAAATTTAATGGAATTATTATTAAGGTGGCTGAAGCTAAAGAGCCCCTTGAAGTACAGTTCAAAAAATTCAAAACTGATCTTTTGCAAAATATAAAAAAAAGAAAAATCAAACAAGATGCTTTAATTGCAGCTATTCGACAACTTGCAGTTATGACAAATGCCGGTATATCTATTCATGACTCTTTAAGTGAAATTGCAAGTGCAACTGATGATGAAGCTCTTAAACATGTTTTTTCAAAACTAGCAGATGATATTAATGCTGGTCACTCTTTTTCTGCTGCTATGGAAAACTTTCGTTTTGAGTTAGGTAACTTAACTATTGCCATGGTACAACTTGGAGAGAAGACTGGTAATCTTGATGAGTCCCTTTATGCACTTGCTGACATGCTTGAAGAGATACGTACAAATATTACTAAGTTTAAAAAAGCGATGGCTTACCCTAGAAATGTAATGATCGCTATGGCTGTAGCATTTAGTGTTTTACTTACTTATGTTGTTCCACAATTTAAAGATATATTTGAGCAATTAGGTGCTGATTTACCAGTTCCAACTGTAATTCTTTTAACTTTATCAGACCTATTAACAAATTATGGTCCTTATGTTGTAATGGCAATTGTTGCTGCTGTTATGACATTAAAATATTTTATTAACAATAGTAAACCTTTCAGATATGGATGGCACGAGCTTTTACTAAAGACTATGCTCCTTAAAAACATTATTAAGTACTCAACACTAAATAGGTTTACACTTGTATTCTCAGAACTAATTCGTGCAGGTATTCCTATTGCAGAAGCCTTAGATACAACAATAGAGATGATTGACAATCTTCCTCTTAAATCTAAACTTCAGTCCGTACGATTTACTGTTGAAAAAGGTGGAACACTAAACAAAGGTCTTCAAGAAACAGAGCTCTTTGAAAACATGATATTACAGATGGTACGTGCTGGTGAAGATAGTGGTACTCTTGATGCCATGATTCAAAAAGTAGCTGAGTACTATAAGATGCGTTTTGATGCTATTATTGATGGTCTAAGTGAAGCTATTGAGCCAATTATGCTCTTTCTCATTGCAGCTATGGTTATCTTACTTGCACTAGGTATATTCTTACCAATGTGGGATATGGGTAATGCAGTTCAAGGTCGATAAAACTCATCAAATTTTAAGTGCCTTTTAGTTATAATTTCTAAATTTTTTAAAGATTATTCTAAAAGGTAAGAAATGCCAAAACGCACCGATATAAATACTATTTTACTCATAGGTTCTGGTCCGATTGTGATTGGGCAGGCTTGTGAATTTGACTACTCTGGAACCCAAGCAGTTAAGACTCTTAAAGAGCAAGGATACCGTGTAGTTCTCATCAACTCCAATCCCGCAACAATTATGACAGACCCCGAATTCGCTGATAGAACATATATTGAACCTATCAAAGAAGATGTTATTGCAGAAATTATAAAAAAAGAGAGTGTAGACGCAATTCTTCCAACTATGGGTGGACAGACTGCACTTAATGTTGCAACAAGTATGTATGAAAAAGGTATGTTAGATGGTGTAGAATTTTTAGGTGCAACTCCAGAGGCTATCCATAAAGGTGAGGACCGTTCCGCTTTTAATGAAGCTATGTTAAAAATCGGTATGGACCTACCTAAAAGTGAAAATGCATATAGTGTTGAAGAAGCGATAGAAGTAGTTAAAAAAATTGGTTTCCCAGTAATCTCTAGAGCTTCATTCACGCTTGCAGGTGGTGGATCTGGTGTAGCATATAACATGGAAGAGTTTAAAAAACTTGCACAAGAAGGTATTTCTGCTTCTCCTGTAAACGAAATAGAGATAATGGAATCTATGCTTGGTTGGAAAGAGTATGAGATGGAAGTTATTCGCGACAAGGCAGATAACTGTATCATTATTTGTGCTATTGAAAACTTTGATCCTATGGGTGTTCATACTGGTGATAGTATTACAGTCGCACCTGCTCTTACTCTAACGGATAAAGAATACCAAAGAATGC
>JAYEJR010000002.1:0-4187 GCA_034660715.1 Campylobacterota bacterium
GCACTTGAACGCTGGATGATTGAAGCTGAAAAAAGAATAGTAACTTTAGTAGATGAAAACTGGAGTACTATAGAGAAACTCTCAAAACTTCTTCTCGATAAAGAGATTATTTACGAAGAAGAACTTAAGACTATAGTAGCAAAATAACCTATCCTTCAATATTTCAATGTATAGATATCTCTTATATATCTATACATCACTTCCTTAAAGCCCTTAATCTAGTTACTTTTCAATTTATTTTTCAAAAGCTTTATTTGAGCTAAATAAGTATAAAATAATAAAAAAGTTAAGGTTAAATATATATGTTAAAAGATGAACTTGAAATAGAGCTTGATAAAGCAAATAAAAAAATAGAAGCTCTAGAGTTAGTTACCCATGTTGTTGCACCAGAAAATACACTTAGTGATATGATAACTTTTGAAAATGCTAGTGAGGATGAACTTAACCAAAGAGAACTAAAACGTACATACATGAGAAAAAGAAAACTTCTTTACTTTCAAGAGAGGCTGAGAAAAGGTTTTACTTACATATGTAGTGAGTGTGGGGAAGAAATAGATGCTGAGCGTCTTATCTTAATGACAAAAGCAGGTATCTGCACATCTTGTGCAGATAAGTTTTAAAGTAGAATCTTAACCAAGATGAGGAGCAGCTTGTGCATCCCATTTTGCTATATGTTGTGTATACCACTTTTTAAAATCATTTTCTAAAAATCCTAGTAACTCTGTTGGCCCTTTAAGAACATCCCAGCGTTTTTTAAACTTTGCTAGTTTTTTTCTTATGGCATCGTGGTCATTCTTATGCATCTGAACATCTGAGTAAGAGACTTGAGCCATCATATCTTCTTCTGTTTGGAAGTGAGTCTCTATTTCAGCTAAAAACTTTGGAAAAAGTTCATCTGTTTTTTCTATATCTTTAGCTACAACAGCATCATGAAACTCGTTTATAACTTCTAGCTCATCATCGTGTAGCATATTCATCATAGCGTTTGCTACTTCTTGTACATCTTGTTTTTGAATTAACATTGTATCTCCATAAATAAAATAGGTTTTAGGAAATTATTATAGCTACAAAAAGTTTATACTTTCTGAAAAGTTTGAACTCTTGACTTTACTCAAGAGATAGACAAGAATTTTACTGTATTATTGAGGTGCCCTAAATATAAACTATGGAGAATTTTTTGATAACATTAGAACAGATGCCAATGGTGGCAATATCAAGTATGAATGACACTCATTTAGAGGAAACACTACTTATAAATAGACTTAAAGTGGCTGCAAGAGCCGATAAAATAGAGGAAGTATCTCAAATACTTAACGAACTTCAAGAACATACAATCATACACTTTAAAACAGAAGAAGAGATGATGGAAAAAACGAGATTTCCTGCATATAGTGTGCATAAAGCTGAGCACGACAGACATCTGCATGAACTAAGCTCTCTTATCAAGTACTTTGATACAAACAGAGACACAAAAGCAATCATAGCTTACTTAGATGGAAATCTAGTAAAATGGTTACTACATCATATCGAGACTATGGACACAATTACAGCACAGTTTTTAAAAGAACACTTAGCCTCTGCATAAGTAAGTGGGCATAATTAACTTCTTATGAAGAGCATGAGAGCCCTATGTTTTTATACTCTTCTGGGGTATCTCCGGTAAAGTGCTCATACTCCGGTAGTTCTTCATAAGGGTTTTTGGCTATATGTTGAAGCTCTTCTACTTTAGAGAAGTCTCCTTTAAGTGCATATGATATAGCTTCATCAAGCATATAGTTTTTTAAAATATATTTTGGATTATTGCTAAGCATAGAGGTCTGGCGTTTTGACTGTGAACGAGTTTCATGAGATAAACGCTCATCATATTTTTTAAGCCAATTATCTAAAATTACAGGTTCCATAACAATGTCATAAAGAGGTGCTCTATCTCCATCATAATGACTAAGCGTTCTAAAAAAGAGTGTGTTATCTACAAATACATCTTGGAGTGTAACGACAAAATCCTCTACAAACTCTCTATCACTATCGAGTTTAACTTCTAGTCCTAGCTTTTCTCGCATTACATCTATATAAGCATTAGGGTAGATGAAAGAACCATAATCATCAAGCTTTTGTTGCATTTTCTCCTTGGGAATAAGAGGGGAGAGGGCTTCTGAGAGCTTGGTAAGATTCCAATAGGATATATTTGGCTGTTCTGCATAAGCATAACGACCGATTTTATCTGTATGGTTACAGATATAACCATAGTTAAAATCATCAAGCATAGCATAGGGACCATAGTCTATGGTAAGACCTTCTATGGACATATTATCAGTATTCATAACCCCATGACAAAAACCTACACCTTGCCACTTTGCGATAAGCAGGGCAGTTCGCTCTAGTATCTCACAAAACATCTTATAAAAACGATCTTCATCATTTTGTAGGTGAGGGTAGGACTCTTTTATAACATACTCTGCAAGTGCTTCGAGTTTTACATGCTCTTTGTTGTAGTAAAAACACTCAAATGTACCAAAACGCACCCAACTAGTGGACATTCGCATAACCATAGCTGCATCCTCCATACCTTTACGAAGTACCTTTGTTTTTGAACCTATGATACCAAGGGCTCTTGTCGTAGGGATACCAAGGTGATGCATAGCTTCACTCATAAGATACTCACGTATGGAAGAGCGTATAACTGTTCTACCATCAGCCATACGAGAGTAGAGTGTGTCACCACTTCCTTTTAACTGTAAGTTCCATCCATCTTTACTTCCAAGATTTGATGCACGACCATCTCCAAGCCAAGGGTTATAGTGACCAAACTGATGTCCTGCATAGCACATAGCAAAAGGTTTAGAGCCTTTTGGCAAAAAACTACCATTCAAAAGTGAAACTAAAAGAGGGTCATTATCGGAGGTAGTATCTAAGCCGATAAGTTTTGCAGCTTCTTTGTTAAAGCTGATAAGGTAAGGTTCTTCAAGTGGTTGAGGGTCATTAATATCATAGAACTCTTTATCAAGTGTAAGATAGGGAGTCTCTAGAGTAAGATTAGCTAAATTCATAACGCGATTTTACATTTGTAGTTTTAAATGCCAGATGGCATTACTAAAGTAGTTTCGCTTTCTTTGAAACTACTAAGATAAAGGCTTAAGCTAAAGAGGCTTTTTTCTTAGCACCTACTAGCCAGTAAGAGATAGCAAGTCCAACAATAACACCGGCAATGATAAGGAGTTCTTCTCCCTTGTCTGAGGAGAGAGAGTAGATAAGCACTTTTCTAATCAATGCAGCCATGGCCAGCATGATAAATGCCCCAATGGCAAATCCTTTACCTTGTAAGTGCTCTATCTCTTCATGTATCAGTTCAATAGATGCCCATAAAACAAGTAGACTACCAAGGACTGTTAATATACCTTTTTCTATTTTTATATCTGTGAAAAAGAGTAAGTAGATGTCATACATAAAAAGACCAATAGCAAAAAATGCAACGATAGCTAAAGCAGCAGCTAAAAAGTAGTTAATGTAAGAGTTGAATTTTTTTAGTCCTGATAAGATGTTTTTTTCAACTTGTGACATTGCTAAGAACTTTCCTAACTCCTCTTCTCTATACGAACTCGTAAGTGAATCAAGATTTATATCTATAATCTTCTCAATGGCTTTTATCTCTTTAACATGCTGCTCTTTGCTCTCAAAGTTTTCCTCGATACTTTTTAAGACAAAGGTTCTTACAAATGTAAACGCCGAGTTTACATAGTGAGTTGGAAGACCTATCTTGACATGTGTTTCACCTATTTTATAGAGATATAAAAAGTACTCTAAATCATACTTTCCACAAAAGAGATTTATAAACCATGCTCTAATTTTAGTTTTATGATACTCAATGATTTGCTTATTTTTAATAAATTGAGCAGTTTTTCCAAAGCCCCAAATATAGTCATAAAACTCATCTAAAAACTGATCAGCAATCTCTTCCATTCTAGGTTGAAGACCCTTTAAGGTCTCCTCTTCTTCTTTTGTAAAATGATAATGTTTTTTTAGGCTCTGATAGTCATTCATTTTTTTCCTTTATTATGAAAAATTATATGTTAAAAGTTTTATATTATAGCACTATTTTTGCTATAATTTCATTTCAAAAATAACATCATGAAGGATGCAAAATAGAACTTCAAGACACTATCACAAGAGAAAACCTTAGAGTATTAATG
>JAYEJR010000003.1:0-4175 GCA_034660715.1 Campylobacterota bacterium
GGGTTTCTATGAACAAACCCAGTTAACTGACCAACACCATACCCTTTCCAACCAGCAGGATAACCATAAAGTTCTCCACCATTTTGTTGGTGATACTGTGTCATATCAAAAGTCATCAGTTTATACTTTGGTATATGTTCACTCATTAATTCAGCTAGATAACTCTTACCAGTTGCAGGAGAACCTAAGAAAAGGTAAGTAGCTTTAGGAGCTGCTTTATTTTCTGTAAGGTCATTTTTCATACTGTTTACAACAGTTTCTACTGCCTCTTTTTGACCATACAGGTCTTTTGAGAGTGCATCATGTAGTTCTCTTGCAAATGTTATCTTGTTCTGGGCTTCGCTCTCCCACTCTTCTTCATCACTCTTTTCATACTTCTGAACTTGTGCTTTTACTAATGCTTCTGTTTCTGTCATATTCCCACTCTTATTTGTTTGATTATATATTATTTCATTTATTGTTTGTATAGTACTTGATATTTCATAAGGATTAGCATAAAAAAATAGTGAGGATTTTAAGCTTAAAATCCTTAAAGATATGAGTTCTTAGTTTTCTCTAGAAATGGATGGTTCATCTATATAAAAACCTTGAGAATAGTCAATTCCGAGCTCTTTTACTTTGTCCATGACTACACTTGAATGAACATACTCTGCGATAGTTTTCATACCAAGTTTTTTAGCAAAATCCACTATAGTTTCAACTACTAAAAGTGAAGAGTTATCGACATCTATATCTTTGATAAGAGAGCCATCTATCTTTATAAAATTTGCTTTTATTTTTATGAGGTATGAGAAGTTTGAGTAGCCTGAACCAAAATCATCTATAGCGATTTTAGAGCCATAGCGTTTAACCTCACTTACAAACTGTTCGACCTTTCTAAAGTCCTTTATAGCCTCTGACTCTAGAAGCTCAAAAGTAACTCTTTGAGATGCATCAGTAGACTTTAACTTATCAATGATGTAGTTATAGATTTCATTACTCATTATGTCTTCTATTGAGAGATTTATATTAAACTCAAAGTCACTATTTTCAAATGCTGCAAAAGACTTATCTATCATCTGTTTTGTAACTCTGTTATAAACTTTTATCTTTTTTGCTAGAGGTATGAAGAGTACAGGTGATAAGACATTGTTATTTGCATCTATTAGTCTTGCTAAACATTCGTACTTAACTATTTTTCCAGTTTTGTTATCTACTATAGCTTGAAAATAAGGGACTATTTTACTATCCCGTACAGCATTTCTTACTATCTCCGATACTGCAAAGTTTCGCTCATAGTCATTTTCAAAGTTCATTCTATCTTCATATATCCAAAAAGGAGCACCAATATCTTTGGCATAGTTTAGAGCCATTGAAACTTTTGAAAATATACTATTTTGCTCTATTCCTGCTGTAGATGCCATAGTAAAATCTATAAAAATTTTACTATTTTGATAGAGCACATAAAATGACTTTATCTCTTCATAGAGTTCACTGAGGTATGCTTTAAGGTCATAAAAGTTCATATGATCTTCAAGTCCAAATGCGAACTCTGCACCAGAGAGTCTATAGACTTGTTTAGGTGCTAGTGTCTCTTGTAGGTACTTTGCTATCTCTTCTATAACAAAGTCACCAACCACAAAGCCATAAAAGTTATTAATAGTAATGAAGTTATCTATTTTAACTAAAACAAGTCCTCTGTTGGCATCACCTTCTAAATCTTTACGTAGTTGATAAAGGTTAGGTAAAGAGGTCAGGTTATCAGTAAAGTAAGTGTTGAAGAGTTGTGTTCTACACTTTTGAGCGCCCCTGTCTTTTAGTAGATAGTCCTCATGTAGTTCACTTATTACTATATCACTTAAAGGAACATCAGTCTCACTTTCATCACTGCTAAAAAGAGTTAGTAAAGTAGCATTTTTGTCTTCATGCTTTAAAAGAGATATTTCACAGTTTGGGAACTCTTTTTCTAGTTCCTTTTTAAGTGTTTGAACTAAAACTGTGTTGTGAATAAAAGAAGAAATATGAAGTATATTATGCTTTTTCTTGAGGATTAGTGCCTTCATAATAGTCGACTTAACTTCACTAGAAGAGGATAAACTAAATCTGTTCATCGCTAGTTTATTATTATAAGTATTCATATTTATCCCTCCTAAATTATTTGTTGATATAATAGTATCATAATTTTTAGCCATAAAGTAAGGTTTAACCATGCTTTGACTATACTTTCTTCATGAAATCTTACCAGAATCTTGTACTTCTTCAGAACCTCTACAGACTAAAAGCCATAGGGTTTGAATACATTGACCATTTCAGTATCAATGAAAAGACAAGTTATGAAAAGCCTATCAGTATATCTGAGTTATCATCTAACATCTCCTCTTGTCATCTATGTGACCTGAGTAAGTCAAGAACACAAAGTATGAGTGGTTCTGGAGATGAAAATGCACAACTAATGATAGTTGACTTCACTGTTTCACAGACACAGGACTCAACAAACTCCTACTACGGAGGTCGCTCTGGTGAGACTCTTAAGAACATGATAGAAAATGTTTTAAAACTAAGAACAAGTGAGGTTTTCCTAACTCACTGTGTAAAGTGTAAACCACTTAACTCAAATATGCCCTCTCCTTCTGAGTATAACTCATGTAAGGGTTATCTCTACTCGCAGATAGAGTTTATAAAACCTAAGGTAATTGTGACTTTAGGCGAAGATGCTTACACTCACCTCACAGGTGACAGTGATAACTTCCAAAATGTTCGTGGACATATGATAGACTTTAAAGGGCATAAACTTGTCCCAATCTTTCATCCCAACCATCTCCTCAGAAACCCTGAGGACAAAAAAATAACACTAAATGATTTAAATACTATAAAGAGTTGCCTCTAGTATAAAACTATAAGTAACTACAACTGCTCACAAATCCCCCCTATTTACAGGGCTTTAGAAGATGCCTGTTAACTATAACTAGATATAATAATTTACAAATAACTACAAAAATCCCTACTTTTTTTGCTATTTTTAACTAAAAGTAGGGATTTTCCCAAAAGGTGCTATTCATGGGTGTTTTAGAGCATAAACCAGTCAAAATCAAACTTAACAATGGTACTGCTTCAGGAATGTATATACTAGTCCAAGATGATGAAATCAGATATACAAAGAACGATGAAACGAAACCACCAAATAGAACATATAAAATCCAAATAGCAGTAGAGGCTGTATACAATAATAAAAGATGCAGGGGTAAACAATCCTTTCAAATAAAAAAAGGAACATCTATAGCAAAGGCTGTAAGTTCACTCCTTGGAAAACGAGAAAATATGAAGGAGACCCTAAAATCAAAAGGGACACTTGTAACAAAAAAGAAACTCATTCCAAAGATAGACACCAAAGATAGAAAGTTTAAATCTGTGTATGCAGCTTGGATAGCTAGAAAAGCAATCGAAGTGAGTTCAAGTACTGTAAGAATGTACAATGGCTCTTACAGGGTTTGGATTAAAAAACTAGATAATAAAATCATTGATGAAATTACAGAAGATGATGTTCAAAATCTTATAAATGAAATGATAAACAAAGGTAAAAAACCAAAAACAATCTCTATCGTAAAAGCAGTACTTAAACCATTGCTAGATACAAACGATGTGACTTTAAATTGGAAAAAAATAATACTACCAAAAATAGAGCCTAAGCAAAAATTTAGTGGAGATGATGAAGAAGCCAAACTCATCGCTAAAACGCTACTAGAGTATAAACATCCAATAGCTAGAGGTGTATTTAGCTTTTTACTTAGTGGCAGAAGAATTAACGAAACCATGCTGATGGAGCATTCCCATATAAACTATAAAAAAACAGAACAATACCCATTTGGATATTTTACATTACCTAAAGAAAACACCAAAACCAATACAGAAGTTACTTATGCTTTAACTCCCCTACTTCTAAATGCTATAAAAATCCAAAAAAGCACTAAAGGAAAAATCTTTAACTTGAAAGCTATTTCTGTCCATTACCACTGGAAGCTGGCTATGGAAAGCATTGGTGTAACAAATATGGTAATGCATGACCTTCGCTCAATGGTCGCTGTTGTTGCTCTAAGAAATGGTGCAGATATATATGCCGTGTCTAAAATGCTCTCACATAAGCTTTTAAGCACGACACAAGCAAATTATCTTAATAATGACACCGAACAAGCCATAGA
>JAYEJR010000004.1:0-18607 GCA_034660715.1 Campylobacterota bacterium
ATATAAAGAAGAACCTTAAATATAGAAAATAACATGCACAGTTATTTTTAAATAAAACAGCTATTTTTGCTAAAAACACCCTAAAAATGAGAAATATGCTAAATAGTGTCTATTATCCTTAAGTAATTCATGTATGTTAAATGCTTTGTAGGAAAATAAATGCCTAAAATGATAGTTATTTGTATCATTTTTGCTAACATACAAGCATGAAAAGAAAAGAAAATTCTGATGAGATTAGGGCTAAGCAGTACTTACAGACACTGCCACATACCAAACTAGAGTATGAACCTCTAGGAAATGTAACTCCTGATTTTTTGATAGATGATACAATTGCTGTAGAAGTTAGAAGGCTCAATAGAAACTATAAAAGTAAGAGTAGCGGCAATCTTGTAAGCATAGATGCACCGATTATCGATGATATAGATGAACTTCATAAGAGTATTCAGCTTCTTATAGATGACAAAGATAAAAAGATTGATAAAAACTTCCCTGTATATGAGGAGTGGTGGTTACTCCTTGTAGATTACGTTACAAACGGGATGGACACGCAAGCTTTTGAGAAAGTAAAAAAGATACCCTTTAAAAAGCATAAGTTTACTAAAGTCATCATTCTCTCTCATGAGGGTAACTTTCGAGCGTTTAAGCTCTAAGTTTATGTTCTCTCCTACTTTGCCTTTGGTCTAAAAGCTTTTATTACCTCTTCGTTTGTCTCTATAAAAGGTCCTTCTATAAGGTCTATACAGTAAGGAACAGCTGGAAAAACTGCATCTAAACACTCACGAATAGACTTTGGTTTTCCTGGAAGGTTGATGATAAGAGAGTTTCCTCTTATACCCGCTGTTTGACGAGAGAGTATCGCTGTTGGAACATACTGCAAACTCACTTGGCGCATCAACTCACCAAAACCAGGCATCATCTTCTCACATACATTTTCTGTTGCTTCTGGTGTTACATCACGAAGAGCGGGACCAGTTCCACCAGTAGTTACAACAAGACAACACCCTGCTTCATCACAAAGCTCTTTCATAGTAGCTTCAAGTACATCTTGCTCATCTGGTATACATCTATATACAATCTCAAACTCACTACGAAGATAATCTTTCATAGTATCTTGAATAGCTACACCTGAGATATCTTCATAGATTCCTTTACTTGCTCTATCACTTGCTGTTATTACACCTATTTTTATTTCGCTCATTTATTTACCTTTTTTCTATTATATTTTTAGTTTGTTTTTTAGCTTTATAGTATTTATATCTTCAATATGCAGAGGCTCAGACCGTAGGGAGGATTTGTCCTCGAAATATTGAAGATATAAATACGGTCAAATATTAGGAAAGCTGCAAAAAATGATTTGCTTCTTTAATATATGTTACTGTTGAGACTTCTAAAAAGAACTCTTTTGCTGCATCAGCATCTATTATGGCATCTTTACCACCTAGGTAAACTTCTATCTTAACGCCATGTGCCTCTATCTTCTTTAAAGTTTCAAGCGACCATTCATACTCTAAAAGTTCTTTTAGGTCTGATATATCTGTTTCAATATTTTCTACTATCTTCTGCTCATATGGATAAAAACATCCACCTAAAAACTGCTTCATGTAGAGCAGTTCATTTTTCTTGTAACTCATCAGCTGTAAGCGTTTAAACTTCTCATCTTTAGTCTGAAAAAAAGCTGGGGAGAGGAGCTGAAGTCTATCTACTCTTTGAGAGTTATCTATCATCTTCAGAGTGGTGTTTAAAGCTTTAATAGCCCCATAACTAAAACCACTCACAGTATAGGAGCTCGTATCTAGATATAACTCAAAAAGATACTCCTCATTTTTGAGAGAAAAACCGCTAAAAAATTTCATTGATATATGTTTTAACCTCTTCTTTTGTTACACTTTCTCTCTCAAGTAGAACTGCTTCTATATTCTCTAGCACACTTGGCATAGAACGAAGAAGTTTTTCACACTCAGATGTAAGTCTAGAGAGTATCTCTTTTTCCTCACTCTCATCACTTAGAAGAGATGTTCCCATCCCGTAGTTCATACACATCTTACTCACTATCTCTTTAGCTTCACTAAGGTCATTCTGCGCACTGTTAGAGTGGTCATCAAACTTGATGTTACAAGCCACCATCCCAGCTAAAAGCATCTTTACACGAGACTCTAACTCTTGTTTGACAAAAGGCTCATCTGTTACAGGTGTTAACTTCTCATTTGAGAGCATAAGCTTTTCAAATGGCATATCGAAGTATGTCGCAAGTACTACTTTAGCTGACTGATAAGTGATGCGATATGCTTTTTGTTTATCGTTTAACATCTGAAGTTTTTTCTTTCCAAACATAACTTTATCTTTGACTTGATCAAAATGTTCTATCGTAACATGAAAGTCATTTTGACGAAGAGAGAGAAGTGCTGCTTCATTTACTAAAGCTGCAAGAGAAGCACCATTAAAACCTACTGTCATATTTGCTACAACTTTAGCATCGAGCTGATGAGGGATTTTACTTAGGTACTTCATTAGTATAGACTCACGTTCGCGTTTAGTTGGCAGTTCAACAAAAACTCTTCTATCAAAACGACCTGCACGCAGTAGTGCAGAGTCTAAAACATCTATCTTGTTTGTAGCAGCAACTACTATAACACCACTAGAACCCTCAAAACCATCCATCTCTGTTAGAAGCTGATTTAGAGTGCCTTCTCTCTCATCACTACGCTCACCACCACGTTTTTTACCCACAGCATCTATCTCATCGATAAATATAATACTAGGAGCATTTTTCTTTGCAGCTGCAAAAAGTTCATGCACACGCTTGGCACCCATTCCTACATATATCTGAACAAAAGATGCACCACTTTGGTAGTAAAAAGGAACTTCGGCTGCATTTGCTACTGCTTTTGCTATCATCGTTTTACCAACACCTGGAGGACCTACGAGTAAAACGCCACGTGGCATTCTTGCACCAAAACTCTTATAGCGTTTAGGGTTTTTCATAAAGTCTATGATCTCTTCAAGTTCTATCTTAACATCGCTGATTCCACCGATATCTTCAAAACTCACATCACTTTTTGTACACTCAACAACACTACTCGTATTTTCAGGAGCAGCGGCTATACCACCTTTTTGGATACCTTTACTTGTAAATGTTAAGTTGTCGCGTTTTTGTATAAAACGAACACCTAAAGTCCCTAGTCCTAAAAAGAGAACAAGAAAAAGTATATATATCAATATGTTAGAGTCGTTGCCAACTTCCACTTTATAATCTACAAACATTTTAGGTGTAACTTGTGAAGAAGCTATCTTAAAAACACCATGCTCAGTTTTTAGATAAACATACTCTTTTGAAATTACTACATTTTTAACACTTCTTTCACTGAGCATCGTTGAAGCTTGAGCAAGAGTAACTGATTCAGAGTTACCTCTAAGTATTGCGAAGATCACTAAAAGAACAATGATAAAGGCAGATAAATACAGGGCAATACGGTTTGTTTTAGATGCTGGCATAGTTACAATCCTCTCTTACTTCGTAATTTTCTACTGTTATCCAGTTTCCAAGTAGATCTTCTTTAGAGTCTATTATTATCTTATTAAAATGTTGGTCTATTCCATGGTAAAGTCCATCTTTAGTAGACTCTACTAAAACATCTAGTTCAGAACTAAAAGCTTTTCTAAACGCCAAGTTCTTAGAGTCTATGAGGTCTTGAATCTCATGTAGTCTTTTCTTTGCAACTTTTCCATTTACTTCTGGTTTCATAGTAGCTGAAGGTGTACCATCGCGTTTAGAGTAACTGAAGGCATGAAGGTGAGTTAGTGGTAAATCTCTCGCATTTTGCATTGCTTCTTGCCATAACTCTTCACTCTCACCAGGATGCCCTGTAATAAAGTCAGTACCGATAGCAAAACCCTTATCTGCTAAATGCTCAAAAAGTTCTCTATCTTGTCTATAAACATTTCGTCTATTCATCAGTTTTAGCATCTTTGGAGAGGTGTGTTGCAGTGCTATGTGCATATGGCGTTCAAGCCAAGGCTCATCAAGAATCTCTTTAAACTCATCAGTTATCTGTATAGGTTCTACACTTCCTAGACGTATGCGACGAACGCCACGAACTTGAGAAATCTTTTTCATCAGTTTTGCGAGTGAAGTCTTAGTATCTTGTCCATAACTTCCAACATTAGTTCCCGTGAGTATAAACTCTCCAAAACCATTGATAGCTAAACGCGATATCTGTTCTAGTATTTTTGTCTCATCCATACTTCTTGCATCACCACGCACAAAAGGGATGATGCAGTATGAACACCTGAAGTTACACCCCTCTTGTATCTTTATAAATGCCCTACTCTTTCCAACAAACGAGTCAACGATAACATCGTCTATATGGTTTAAATCACCCGGATTATAAAAAGGCTGCTCTTGTTTGAGTAGTGTGTCTATTTTTTTCTTTTCACTCTGTCCAAAAACGCCATGTATACGCTTCTCTTTTAGAAGTGACTTACCCTTAGTATGTGCCCCACAACCTGTTAAAAAAAGCTTTGCTTCACTTTCACTCTTCTCGACACTTGAGATATATGAGCGAACATGAGTATCTGCGCCATTTGTTACAGTACATGAGTTTATAACTATCGCATCAGCTTCAGCTTCATTCTCAGTTACTTCATAATCTTCCATCGCACTCATCATCACTTGCGAGTCATAGATATTTGTTCTACAACCAAAGGTTTTAAAAAATACTTTCTTTTTCATCTAAACAACCTCGTTTTCATCAAAAGGAGGCTTTCTTAGCTCTTCTTGTTGTAAGTGTAACTTTTGTGTTGGATATGCGATAGTGATATCATCTTCTTTATTATATGCATCTATAATCTCTGTAGATATCACACTTCTTAAAGTTAAAGTTGCATAGGCATTCGTAAGGTACCATGCTTCTATGTCCATACCATTTGGAGCGATAAGTGAGAATACTCGCGGTTCTACATTTGTATTTTTCAAACTGTAGTGTTGACGAAGTTTATTTAACTGTTTTCTTGTGATATCTGTGTACCCTTTAGAGAACTTTTTACTTATCTCTTTTGCTATATGCATCGCTTTTTTATGGTTTGAGTCAAAGGTAATAGTGATTTTAATCCCATCCCAAACTGTTTTTAGAGAGTTATGCGTATAGTTAGAAATCATACGAGTAAATACATAGTTGTTTGGTATAAAAATAATTCTACCTGCTCTACGGTTATGCATCACAGATGTTAAAGTGATGTCTTCAAGGAGTGTCATACGAACTAACGATATATCCATTACATCACCTACATATTGCATTCCGTCCATGTCGACACGGATTCTATCGCCAACATGTATACTTCCACCAAAAACTATAACAAGCCAACCAAGGATACTCATAAACCAGTCTTTCATGGCAATAGCAATACCTGCTGATGCAAAACCTAGGATAGTAACAAGATACGAGGCATTTTCTATATAGTTAAAAAACAGAATCAATATTATAAAAGTGACATTTGTAAATGTGATGATTTTATTCGCCATATAGAAACGTTCATTATCAGTTATATACTTTTTAACAACAAGCTTTAAAAGAAAAAATATTAGTAGTACAACTAGGATAACCGTACCGATTTTCATTAGTCTATATACCTGTTTTTCTATTCCTTTGTTAATATTAATCTCAATAATTTCAAGTCTTCTTTGATATACATTTAAAGTAACTTCCATGGTGTCTAAAGCGGTCTCAAATCTATCAAGCTGAACTTGTTTATATTTTTTAGCTGCAGTATACCCATCTAGTTCACCTAAAGCTTCTAGTTTGTTATAAATATTTTGCTCTTTACGTAGAAGAATTATCAAGTTCGTAAGAGTGTTTCTCTTTAGTTCATACTCATCAAAGTTAGCATTTAGAGTTTTAATTGTAGAAAAACCAGTAAATATATCAAAAGGATTTGTGATTTTTTCTATCTCACCTATTTCTGGTGGAGTTATTAAGTTAGCAAAAGGTGCACTACTTTTACTTTTAAGTTTTTCAACTTGGGAAGTCAAAATATTTTCTTTAGAGATCAATGCATTTAACTCATCACGAGCACTAACTGTTTTAGCCCGTTTTCTTAAGTAGTTGATTCTCTTTTTTATAGTTTGTAGGTTTGTTCTTACATCAAGAGACGTAAGATACGAAGCATAACTCTTTATCCAACTGTTTTCAGAAGATATCTCTTGTTCTATTGACTGAAGTCTTTGCTTATATGCAGAGATATCTTTGAGTCTTTGCATCTCAGCTTTTTGAGCTTCTTCTTCTTTTTGTATTTTTTCAAGTTCTAGTTTTTGTTCTTGCGTCAGTGAACTATTTGTATCATTCTCTGCGAAGGAAACTGAACTAAGAAAAAGTGATAGTAATAAAAAGAGTGTCGTTAGTTTCATTCATTAGCCCCAAAGGAGTCTAAAACTGAAATAACTAAATCTTTACTACACTCATCTGTAATCTTCACACCACCAAGCCCTACTGGAATGATAAAAGTTATAGAAGAGTCTGAACTCTTTTTATCAAGGAAAAATGTTTCATAAAAGCTTGAAGAATCTTCAATCTTGTATGAAACTGGAAGAGTATACTTTTCTAACAATGCTTTTATGCGATTAGCCTCAAGCGAACTCATAAGACCCATAGCAACTGCAGTTTCATTTGCTAAAACCATACCAATGGCTACTGCTTCTCCATGAAGATATTTTTTATATTTTGTTTCGTTTTCTATAACATGACCAAAAGTATGTCCATAGTTTAGAGCTGCGCGAATGCCATTCTCTTTTTCATCTTGAGCCACTACATCAGCCTTAGTTTGAACTGCTTGTTTGATAGCCTCTTGTAGTACATCTGCGTTACTAAGGTCAGCACTCTCTAAAAACTCAAAGAAATCCTTATTAAAAGTTACTGCCATTTTTACTATCTCAGCTACTCCTGCACCAAATTCACGAGAAGGAAGAGTTGTTAAAAAGCGAGGGTCTATTAGAACAGCTTTTGGTTGATGAAAAGCTCCTATTAGGTTTTTCCCATAGCTGTTATTCATTCCTGTTTTACCACCAACACTTGCATCTACTTGTGAGAGCAGTGTTGTCGGAACTTGAATAAAATCGATTCCACGTTGATAGATACTAGAGACATATCCAGTCATATCACCGATAACACCACCACCAAAAGCTATAAGTTTTGACTTACGGTTGAACTTATGGTTAAAAAGAGATTCAAGTATCATGTTTACTGACTCTTGATTTTTATACTCTTCGCCATCAGGCACTGTTATGATGTAAAGCTCTTTTGCTGTTATTTTAGTTAGGAGGTATCCTAAATGAAGTCCAGCTACCTTGGGGTTAGTTATAATAGCTACTTTTGTATCAAAGTGTATAGGTTTAATTGTATCTATTGTTATATCGTATGAGTTGTCTACTACTTGCTTTAAGGGGATGTTTACCTGCATTATTTATCCAAAATTATAATATTGATAAATAATACTTAAATAAAGCTAATAAGTTGCTAAAATCGATCTATCCTATGGTTTTGATTAGAGCTGTACAGGTATAAAAACTTGATGGTGATCATCAAGTTTATGATAAAGTTTTTCACTATCAGTTGAAAAAAGCGAATATAAACGCCGAGTCGTTAATTTGTTTGTAAATGGTAAAAGATGAATAAAATCATCTTTTTGTTGAAGTTTACTTATAGGATTTTCTGACTCTTCTAAAACCTTAATACTTTTTGAAAAGATGGTTGAAAGATTATAATAGTGTTCTATAACTTGTTCTCTCTCTTCTTGGTGTTCATTCATATAGTTGTAGAGCTCTATGTTAAAGTTTAACTGTTCAGATATATCAAAAATAGTAGCTGAAACCTTTTCTAAATCTTTGTTACTTGAGAGAATAAGGGCAGCATCTTTTATCGTTTTAAACCTTCTATCTGAAAGCTTTAGTACGGGGACATGAGCCTCATAAAGAGCTTTACGAACATAGTAGTCTCTAAACATCTCTTTTGAAACGATAACTAGACCTATATGATAAGATTTGATATCAGAGTGAAATACATTTTTTAAGTTCTCACTATCATAGTCTATATCAATCACTACATTCAAACTTCTTAGTTCTTTAATGTATTGTAAAATCTCAATATTTGATGGATTTACCACTTTAATAATAAGGTCATGTTTAAACTGTTTATGTACATAAACAGAACGCCGAACTAGTTCTTTAATCGTTTTATGATTTACTATATTCATATCTATATAAAGCAGTAAGTTTGTTCCAAATGGTTCAGGAAACTGTCCGAGCTCGCGTTTAATAGCTTTATATACAGACTTTAAAACTGCTGGCTCACCAACTAAGACTAGTAGGTCATTTGGCTGTATCATCTTTCTTCGAGAAGGCATTATAAGCTTTCTGTTTCGATATATTGCAACAATTCGCCAGTTTTTTTGCTCTATAACACCTATATGACGATATACAAAGGAACTTCCAAATGGAACGAGAACTTCCATTATTTCGCCCTCTCCTATTCCTACATTTTGTGCTATTACTGGGACATTAGGAAGGTAATCAAGAAGCCGTGAAGCAACAAGTTCATTCGTATTTACAAGTACAACATTAGCATCTTCGTTAGTCATAGCCCATTTATTGAGAACGATGATACGAAGCTGTTTTTTAATAGTTCTGATATTTTTTATACTATTTTCAACATCTATTTGATGTTCCATAGCTATAAAAACTTGAATGAACTCCATTTTCAGGAGATTGGCAAGCTTATAAAGACTAGTAGGATCAAACTCATAAAACTTAAAACGAGCAGGATTTACATCTGGATACTCTTTAGCTTTTGTTTGTACTATATAGTAAATATTTTCACTTGTGTATGTTTCACTCACACGTTGTATAAAATGTTCACCAACAGGTCCATCGCTAATTATCAGAATTTTTTTCATGACTAGTCGCCTCTTTGTGTTGCATCACTTTTTTTAATCCATATCTCTTCTTGAGATGGTCTCCAAACTTTCTCTACAAAGTAACCTGTTATTTTGATCCACTCCTCAGTTTTTTGGTTTGAAGTGAATGATCGTGTATCTTCCCAAGTATCTATTTTATTTCCATTTATCGCATCGTAAATATCTGCTTCTTTATTTAAACGAAATGAGCTAGGTTTAAAATAGAGTGTTTCTTGATTGAGTCGATACTGCTCTTTCATCACAAGAGTTGGAAAAATATTTTCTTTTCTAGTTCTTTGATTTTCCAAACATTTATCAAGTTTTATTTTATAAGTACTATTTTTCGAATAACTATTTTTTGTGTTTTTATTACTATTATCTTTGGCTTTTAAAGAACTATTTAATTTTTTTAACTGACTATTCAAAGAATCAATCTCTTTATTTAAAATATCATTCTTTTCTTTCTCGTCTTTGAGATTATGCTTATAGAGTGCAAGTTCATCATCAAGTTTGCTATAGTCACTTCTCAACTTGTTTATATCTTTAACTATAGACTCTATTCTTTGCAGTTCATCAGCATTCAGATGACCTAAAGCAACGACGAGTAGTAGAAGTATCAATTTCATACAGAACCTTTTCTAGTAAGTTTCACACCCATTTCAACATGATGAGTATATGGAAACTGATCAAAGAGAGCCATATCTGTCACTTCATGTGTTTGAGTTAGTAGTTCTAAGTCTCTCACTAGAGTCTCAGGATTACATGATATGTAAAGTATATTATCATATCTAGTAGCAAAAGCACAAGATGTCTCATCCATACCACTTCTTGGAGGATCAACAAAGATACTTTTTAAGTTATAGAGACTCATATCTATCTCTTTCATTCGTCTGTATTCTCGAACACCATCAAGTGCTCCCACAAAATCTTCTACACTCATACGTACAAACTCTATGTTTTGCACATCATTTAGAAGCATATTCTCTTTTGCAGCATTGATAGAAGATTTTGAGATCTCAGTAGCGAGTACTTTGTCAAATACCTTTGCAAATGGTATAGTAAAGTTACCTGCACCACAGTAGAGCTCTAGTAAGTCTCCCTCAGCTGAGGAGAACATATCCATTGCCCAAGTGACCATTCCCTCATTAACTCTAGCATTAGGTTGTGTAAAGCTGTTTTCTATGTGGTTGAACTTATACTCATTTGATTTTATAGTAAGTGTTTCAGTTACATAGTCTTGGCCAATGATAACTTTTTGCTTTCGACTTCTCCCGATGATAAATATATCTAACTCATCAGCTATCTGAGTTGCTAAAACCTGCCACTCTTCATCGAGACGTCTATGATATAGCATAGATATTACTATCTCTCCACTACTTGAACTCAAAAAGTCTATGCCAAAGAGTTTAAAGTCTATCTTTTTATCTCTTATCGCTTCAAGAAGTTTTGGCATAAGAGCTGCTATGTGTTCATTTACCTGAGGACACTCTTCTATAAATACAACACCCTTTTTGTCTACATGGTTCATAGCATAACGAATTTCATCGCCATGGTGCCATAACTTAAACTCACTACGAGAACGATAGTGTTCACTAGGTGACTCAAAAACTACTATATCACCACTATAATATGGAGTAAATCGTTCTCTGTTTAACTCTAGTTTTTCTTTAAGCTGTCCATCGTAGCCAGAGTCATAAAGCTTGCAGGCCCCACACTCTCCAAAATGTTTACATTCCAAAAATAAATCTCCTACTTAATTGTGGCAATTAAATTACCAATGAGTAAATTCCAACCATCTATAAGTACAAATACAAGTATCTTAAAGGGAAGTGAAATCATTACAGGTGGAAGCATCATCATACCCATAGACATCAGTATCGAAGCAACAACCATATCTATAACTAAAAATGGTAAGAATATTAAAAAGCCTATCTCAAAGGCAGTTTTCATCTCACTAATCACAAATGCCGGTATGATGATTGAGAGAGGTACATCAGCTACAGTTTGAGGATTTTGCATTTCACGAATACGAAAAAACAGAGCTAAATCTTTTTCGCGAGTATTTCTAATCATAAAGTTTTTAAAAGGAAGAGCCGTTTTATCAAAAGCTTCTTCATAACCTATCTCTTCAGCTATATAGGGCTTTATACCAGCTTCGTATGCTTTAGTACCGACTGGCTCCATCACAAAAAAAGTAAGTATCATCGCAAGCATTACTAAAAGCTGAGTTGGTGGAACTTGTTGTGTACCTAAGGCTTGACGTAAAAAACCAAAGACTATTACAAAACGAGTAAATGTAGTCATCACTAGTATCATGGATGGAGCTAAAAATAGCAGTGTTAAAACTACTAAAACATTTAAAGAGGATACTAACTGTTGTGGGGTATCAGGGGCAGCAAGCTCAAAGTTCATTGTTGGGACGGTAACACTCTCTGCACCAAATGTATAGGCACCAAGTGTTAAAAATAAAAATAAGAGTCTTAACATTATGGCAGTGTTGCCTTATCTAAAACTGACATGTTTACATTAGAATCTTTTTCACTTTTTTTACCATAAAAATGAAGTTCAACTCTACGGTTTTTCTCTCGACCACTTTTTGTTGCATTTGTTGCAACTGGCTTAAACTCTGCATATCCAGAAGCACTTACTCTTGAAGGCTCTACACCATCCAGAAGAAGTTCATGTAGTACAGAGATAGCACGAGCTGTTGAGAGTTCCCAGTTATCTTTAAAAGGAGAGTTTTTTCCAGGGTTTCCTTCATCAGTATGTCCCTGAACACTTACTTCCATGTCATTTGGTAACTCTTCTATTATGAGTGCTATACGCTTTAGAAAAAGAAGTGCATCTTGGTTTTCTATAGTTGCACTACCTGATTTAAAAAGAAGTGCAGCTGGAAGCTCTATAACAAAACCCTCTTGTGCTTCTTCAACTGTAATAGTTGGACCTTGTGACTGTTCCATCATCTCATTTGCATCACCAGCAGCTTGCTGTACACGGTTTACAGTCTCACTAGTCTCATCTTGAGACTCAATAGGAGTAGACTCTTGTATACGTTGCTTAGATATCTCTGTTTTTATTCCACCTTCAAGTACACTCATCGCACCTGAAAGAGAACCTATCGCTTCAGAAATCTTTTTTGCATCCATACTTGACATAGAGAGGAGTAAAACAAAGAAACAAAGAAGTAGGGACATGAGATCCCCAAACGCAGCTAGCCAAGCTGGTAGACACTCTTCACACTCAGGACATTTTTTCTTTCCCATTTCAGTGCTCGCTAGTCAAACTGACTGATACGATCAGCAGGTGCTAAGTATGCAAGAAGTTTTGCTTCTAAAACTCTAGGTGCGTCACCTGATTGAATAGACATGATTCCAGAGATTATCATCTCTCTAATCATTGTTTCTTCATTGTTTCTAAGGTTTAGAATATTATAGATTGGTGTACCAAATACATTACCAATAATTGCACCATACATCGTTGTAAGTAAGGCAACTGCCATAGATGGACCAATAGCAGAAGGGTCTGCCATGTTCAGAAGCATCGCAACCAGACCGATAAGAGTACCAACCATACCCATCGCTCCAGCAAGACCTGCCCACTGGTTGAAGATAGACCCATGAACAGCATGTCTCGTAGCAGTCTGTTCCATCTCTATCTCAAGAAGCTCACGAATTGTGTCTGGTTCACTTCCATCAATAGCCATAGAGAGACCTTTTTTCAAAAAGTCATTCTCTTCATTATTTACATCACCCTCTAATGCAAGGATTCCGTCTTTTCTTGCTTTTGTAGCAAACTCTACAAGCTTTTTTATAAGTTCAGAAGGATCTTCTTCACCTGGCTTTACTGCTTTCATAAAAATCTTCGTAAAAGACTTCATCTGCGATGGTTTAAAAGAGACCATCAATGCCCCGATACTACCACCAACAACAATCAAAACAGAAGGAATATCTATGTAAGCACCGACACCAACACCCATCGTCATGGCTCCAAGAAGAAGAACCATAATTAAAACAATACCAATGACCGTACCTAAATCCATCCAAAAGCCTTACATAAAATTTATTTAATTGCCTTATAATACCACAAAGTTTATTAGTATGCTAGTAATCTAAATAGGTTTGAAGTAATTTTTCCATATAAACATTACCTTTGAGCTTTAATCCACTTATGTTTCCATCTTCGTGAACTACACGATTCTCTTTTAAGTTACTCACCTTACGCACCTTTAATAAAACTAGAGCGAAAAAGTGTGTTAAAAGAGATAAGTAACCAAGGTATAACAATCAAAATAGAAGCCGTCGCGATATCTAAACTAAGAGCATTTTAATAGGACAAAAGAGTCTCTTTTATCGCAGATGGAGCAACTTGTAGCTTATCCCAGTAGTAGACAACAAAAATTGTACGGTAAGTTTCTATCAGTAGAAGGAAGAGAAAAACTGTTTGATTAGGAGCGAAATACTGTTCATATTAAAAAAACCCTATTTAATAAATTAAGTTGGCATTATAATACAAATTATATTTTTAAATCATTTATAGTGTATAATAAGTGATTAAACTATCAGGATTATTTCTTTATATGACAAATAAACTTTATGAAAACCCAAAAAGTAGTGCTTACTTACTTATAATTATCTCAGCTATCTTAGCGACTATATACAACGCTTTTTTACCACTTCACGGAGATGAGGCTTACTACTGGATGTGGAGTCACGACCTTCAGGGTGGTTACTACGACCATGCTCCTATGATCGCCTATATGATCTATCTCACTAACTTTGTATCAGAAAGTGAGTGGGGAGTGCGTTTAGTCAATGTCTTCTCGCTATCCATTGCCGCACTCTACATATTTAAACTCACCGCAAAAATCTCCGATGAGAAAACAGGACTCAATGCCATCCTCATTTTTATGAGCGTTATTGTAGTGCATGCAGGCTATATCATAGCAACTCCAGACTCCCCTCTTCTACTCTTTTGGACGCTTACTCTCTACTATGCGTACTTGGCGCTCTTTGAGCCAAAAGTAAAGTACTTTGCACTTACGGGACTCTTTTTGGGTCTAACTATGATGAGTAAATACTCCGCTATTTTACTCGTCGCTTCACTCCTTATCTATGTAATTTTAAAGAGACGAGACCTCTTTATCAACCCTCGTTTTTACCTTACTGTAGCAATAGCTTTACTTGGGGTTTCACCCCTACTCTACTGGAACTATGAGCATGAGTGGATTAGCTTTTTGTTTCAAATCGATCATGGTTCTACTGGAGACTTTAAGATTAATATTGGTGACGCGCTTGGATTTTTAGCGGGACAGTTTATCCTATTCTCTCCTGTCTTTACCTGGGTGCTCTTCTACTATATGTTTAAAGAGAGACTCTCTTACAGAAATGACAAGATTTTTTTCATACTTCTTACAAGTTTTGTCACACTAGCGTTTTTCGCCTATAAGGGACTCTATAAGTCTATGGGGCTTAACTACGGAGCTCCAGCTTATGTAGGAGGTGTGATTTTTGTAGCCTACATCATCTCAAAATACGAGCTGAACAAAACGCTTAAAGTTGGCCTTGCCATCGCCATCGTCCTCTCGCTCATAGGACGAACCGCTATGCTTTTTTTTCTCGACAAGGTACAAGAGCGTATGTATGCCAGCGACAAGATTGTTGAGCGTTTTGCTACGCATATAAAAGAGGGGGATAGTCTCTATGGTGATCACCTTACTATCGCTGCCTATATCAAGTACTATCTACCAAATCATCCAGATACCGATGTCGCCATAGACTCTCGCTACTCACACTACGACATGACGCGAGAGGTATGGCACAAAGATGGTCTAGTACTCTCTAGGGAGTCTAATCGCGAAGAAGCCTTAAGAAAATACTATGAGAACGTAAAGCTTATCGATACCCATGAGCTTATTCCCGGTGTGCGTGTCTTTAGAACCTACAGAGTTTCAAACCCAAAAAAAGTAGCTAAAAAATGAAAGATATAATCACCCTTCTTCGACCACATCAGTACGTAAAAAATCTTTTTATTTTTGCGCCGCTTATCTTTGCGTTTAACTTTAGCCAAGAAGCTCTTTTAAACGCCACTATAGCATTTGTACTTTTTTCAGTTTTAGCGAGTGCCGTATATATATTAAATGACTATCTAGACATAGAAGAAGATAAAAAACATCCTACAAAAAAAGATCGTCCTCTTGCTTCAGGAGCTATCTTACCTAGTACAGCTAACTTACTTTTTCTAGCTCTCTCTTCTCTTGTGTTTCTTGTGGCGTTTAATATCAATGTAGAGTTGTTTACAGTTTTACTGAGCTACTTTATGCTCAACATAGCCTACTCTTTAAAACTCAAACATATTGCCATTGTAGATATATTTATCATTGCGACAGGGTTTGTGCTTCGTCTTTTTGCAGGTTCACTAGCTACACAAACGCCACTCTCCATGTGGATAATCATCATCACCTTTTTACTCGCCATTTTCCTAGCTCTCGCAAAACGCCGTGATGATGTTCTCCTCTCACTTGCAGGCAAAGAGACGCGAAAGAACATAGATGGCTACAACCTAGAGTTTGTAAACGCTACTATGGTTTTAATGGCTGGGGTGGTTATAGTAAGCTACCTTCAGTACACAGTCTCTATAGAAGTGATAACTAGACTTGGAAACGACAAACTCTTTCTCACAACATTCTTTGTCATCCTTGCTATCTTTAGATACATGCAAGTGACCTTTGTCGAAGAGAACAGCTCTAGCCCAACAAAAATAGTACTCAAAGATAGGTTTATACAGGTGAGTATTTTACTCTGGCTTGTGAGTTTCATAGGCATAGTGAAGTTTATATGATAGCGTTTCGTTATGTCATTTTCGCTATCATATCTACACTGGTAAACCTAGCGTTTCAGTATCTTAGCTTTTTGGTTTACAGTGGTTTTCTCTCACTCTATGTAGCTATGTTTATGGGAACTCTTGCTGGACTTATACTCAAGTATATTCTTGATAAAAAGTATATATTTTTCCATGAGACTAAGAGTAAAAAAGATGATGGAAAGAAGTTCTTTCTCTACTCACTTATGGGAGTTTTTACGACTTTTATATTTTGGGGTTTTGAGATTGGGTTTGACTATTTTCTGGCGTTTGAAAACGCGAAGTACTTAGGTGCAGTTGTCGGTCTTAGTATCGGCTACATCGTGAAGTATAACTTAGATAAAAAATTTGTTTTTAAGGATTAGACATGAGTCTGTATAGCTGGGGAATGTACCCTATCGTCGATAACAAAGTTCATAAACTACAGTCTGAATCGGGTCTCAAAGAGACTTTACACACTACCGACGAGTTCATCGCTTATGGTAATGGTAGAAGTTATGGGGACAGCGCGCTAAACGCCAACCTAGTTCACGCCAAACCTTACGACTACTTTCTAGACTTTGATGAAGCAAGTGGCGTTTTACACTGCCAAGCTGGCGTTTTACTCAGTGACATCTTAGACTCACTTGTGAGTCGAGGTTGGTTTTTAAAAGTAACTCCTGGAACAAAACTCATCACTATCGGTGGGGCTATCGCTTCTGACATTCATGGAAAAAACCACCATGTTGAAGGGTGTTTTAGCGAATGTGTCGAAGAGTTTCGTCTTATGGATGCAGATGGAGAGATACAAACTGCCAAAAAAGGTGATGAACTTTTTCTAGCTACTTGTGGTGGTATGGGTCTAACTGGCGTTATACTCGACGCAAAGATCTCTCTTAAAAAAATAGAGTCGCAGTATGTGAACCAGACAACCATCAAAACAAAAAATCTCAAAGAGACTTTTGAAGCTTTTGAAGAGTACAAGTCTCTACCATATAGTGTTGCATGGATAGACTGTCTAGCCAAAGGCGAAGATATCGGGAAGTGTCTCTTGATGGTTGGAGACTTCGCAGAAGATGGCGACCTTAGATACAAACCAAAATCTAAACTCAACATTCCTTTTAACTTTCCATCTTTTGCTCTGAACAACCTAAGTGTAAAAGCTTTCAACTGGCTCTACTATAAAAAAGCTCCAGATGGTGTTTCGCACCAAAGGGTTCACTTCGACAGCTTCTTTTACCCACTAGATAGCATCCGAAACTGGAACCGTATCTATGGGAAAAATGGCTTTACTCAGTATCAGTTCATACTGCCAAAAGAGGAGAGTTACGATGGCCTAGAGAGAATCCTCTCTAAAATAGCCGAAAGTGGCAAAGGCTCTTTTCTCGCAGTGCTTAAACTCTACGGTAAGGAGAATAAAAACTATCTCTCCTTCCCTATAGAGGGCTACTCTTTGGCATTAGACTTTAAGATAGAAGATGGACTATTTGAACTCCTAGACGAGCTTGACGAGATAGTCGTAGAGTGTCGTGGTCGTATTTACCTTACAAAAGACGTTCGTGTTAGCAGAGAGACTTTTGAGTATGGATACCCTCAGATAGAGAAGTTTAGAAAATACAGAGAAGAGCAAAATATGAATAAAAAATTTCACTCACTACAGAGTAAAAGGTTGGGATTATGAGTTATGTTTTAATAGTTGGTGCAAAGAGTGATATAGCAAAAGAGACGGCTCGCGTTTATGCAAAAAATGGTTATAACCTTTACTTAGCTGCAAGAGATGCAGATGAGCTCGAAGAGTTCAAAACAGACTTAGAGGTTCGCACTTCAGTGAGTCTGAAACTCCTAGATTTTGACCTAGTGGCGTTTGATACACATGAGGCTTTTTACACTTCTCTAGAGGAGAAGCCCTTAGGTGTGGTTGTAGTCGCTGGTTATATGACAGAACAACACAAAGCCGAGCAAGAGTGGTCTGAGTCTCTCAACACCATCAATGTAAACTATACAGGAGCGGTAAGTCTTCTAAACATAGTAGCAAACGACTTTGAAAAAGAGAGACGAGGTTTCATCGTAGGGGTGAGTTCTGTTGCAGGAGACCGTGGAAGAAAAACAAACTACATCTATGGAAGTGCAAAAGCGGCGTTTAGTGCTTACCTGAGCGGTCTGAGAAATAGACTTCATGAGAGTGGCGTTTCAGTCCTCACTGTCAAACCAGGCTTTGTAAACACGAAGATGACTGAGGGCTTAGACCTTCCTCAAAAACTAACAGCACAGCCAAATGAAGTAGCAGAAGATATTTTCAAAGCACAACAATCAGGTAAAAACATACTCTACACAAAATGGATATGGCGTTATGTGATGCTCATCATTAAACACATCCCAGAGTTCATCTTTAAAAAGCTCAGCATATGACAAAAAGATTTGAAAAAGAGATAAAAGTAGTAGGTCTCGTCCTACTCTTTAAGCTGGTTATCTTAGCACTTGTTCCTCTTACAGGAGATGAAGCCTACTTCATCAAGTGGGCAGCGAACCCAAGCAGTGGCTACTACGACCATCCACCTATGGTTGGTTGGCTTATCTACCTTATGAGTCTTGTGAACGAAAACATCATCTTCTTTAGACTCTTCTCGTTTTTTGCAGCTATTACGGTGGCATTTAGTATCTATAACATCGCTAAACTCTATGTAGATGAGAACAAGGCATACCTGCTTTTCTTACTCTTTTTAGTCTCTCCTGTAGACATACTCATGTCGCTCTTTACAAACGACATTCCCCTCGTTCTCTTTGGAACACTAGGAACTCAGTACCTGCTCTACTCTCTTAAAAAAGAGCA
>JAYEJR010000005.1:0-4140 GCA_034660715.1 Campylobacterota bacterium
GCGATGAGAACTCAACCATTAGTGAAGTAAATTCTACACAACTTACATTTAGTGTAGATAATAACGATACCAAATCTATTTTACTTAGAGCATTTATTTTTGTAGATACGGCTAACTCTGAAGATTTTAATATCACCTTCGATTAGATTTTGAGAAGCTCCCTTACGACTTCTCTATCATCAAATGGAAACTTCTCATCGTAGATGATTTGAAAAGTCTCATCGCCTTTTCCAAGTATAACAACTACCTCTTCATCCTCTTGAGAATCTAAGGCCATCTCTATGGCTTTTTTTCTATTGAGTTCTACGACAACATTTGTTCTATCTTCGATGCCTTCAAGTATATCTTCTACTATAAGTTCAGGGTCTTCATGACGAGGATTGTCACTGGTAATAAAAACTTTTTTTGCTAAGTTAGCAGCGACTCTTCCCATAAGTGGGCGTTTGAGTTTATCTCTATCTCCACCTGCTCCAAAAACAACTAAAAGTTCTTTCTCTTTAAGTGCATTTAGAACCTGTTGCATACCATCTGGAGTGTGTGCAAAATCCACTATAACATTTGGAGCTTGACACACCTGCTCCATTCTTCCACTTACACCTGCAAAGTTATCCACAACATCTGCTATCTCTTCTAGTTTTTTCCCAGTTATAAGGTGTACACCACTAATAGCAGCCATTAAGTTATAAAGATTAAAAAAGCCATGTGTTGAAGCGGTAAAAGGAACAATCTCTTGAAAGTGTTGAATTATTCCACTACTTCCATCATTAAGCGAGTATGCCATCAATCTATATGTAGATGGGTTTTCTATACTATATGTGTAGGCATTTTTAAAATTAAACTTGGCTCTATCTTCATCTCTGTTGATAAGCTTTTTCCCTTCATCTTGAAAAAATGAGTTTTTAACATAGATGTAGTCTTCTAAAGTTTTATGATAGTCTAAATGATCTTGTGTGATGTTCGTAAGTATTTTAAGCTCAAAGTTCAAACCTTCAACTCTTTTTTGAACAATAGCATGTGAACTAACTTCCATAACAAAGTATTCACAACCAGCTTCTACGGCTTGATATATATGTTTGTATGTATTTAAAACTGATGGAGTTGTAAGTGTTTTACCCTCTACAACTTCATCATTCATAAAAAGCCCACGAGTCCCTTGCATAGCTGTTTTGTAGCCAAGGTCAAGTAAAAAAGAGTACATCGCACTTGCTGTAGTAGTTTTACCATTTGTACCAGTAATACCAATGATCTTAATCTTATCAGCACCAAAGAGTGAGGCTATTTCAGTTATCTTGATGATAGAGTGAGCTTGATTATCTTTAGCATTTTGAAGGTATTTTTCATTTTGTGTAGTTAAAACAAAAGCAGTTTGGGGGTCACAATCTTGTGAATCTTCTGTGACATATTTATAGGGCTGTTCAGGTAACTCAATCTTCAACAGTTTTGCCTTTAGCTAGTTTTTTTAAAAGTTTACGAAGTAGTTTATCACTAGGGTAAACACTCAAGGCATTCTCTAAGTAAGTAAGTGCCATCTCCGCAAAGTCATGTTCTATAAGTCTATCTAAGAAGTCTATAAAATCTTCTTTTTGAGTGATAATTACACGAGTGGAAAACATAATATTTTCAAAAGTCTCTTTAAAATCAGCACCATCTTCTACTATCTTTTTAAAGTCACCATAAAGAATACCATCTTCAAACTCTAAACGATCTCTAAGTGGTTCAGCAAACACATCACTTAGTTTCTCTAATGAGCCATCCATATTTTGAAGTATTTCACTCATAATTTTATCAGCACTCTCTTGGTCATCTTCTTTGAGTATCTCGTAGTAGTCAAAGAGAGCTTCTGCTCCACCTTCACCACTCATAGCCATTTCAGAAAGGATAACACCATTGTATGCTTCTTTAGAGTTAGGATAGTTTTGTAAAACTTGTGCAAATTTATCAAGAGCTATTTTATACTCAGCTTTTGAGAAACTATCTTTTGCTTGTGTTAATATTTTATATTTACTGATTGTGCTCATACTGCTCTTATAAGTTATCTATATCGTTTTCCATGCCAACTGGCACGTTCACAACTGTAAGTTCTGGGTGTATATCCATACGTAGTTGGCGTTCAACACCATACTTAAGTGTACTTCCACTACTAGCACATCCTATACATGCACCTTTTAGCTGTACATACACTGCACCATTTTTAACAGTAAGAAAGTCTATATCACCACCATCGAGTGCAAGTGATGGACGTACTTTATCTATTACTACTTTCACCGGATCTAAAAGTTCTTCATCTGAAAATGGAATCATATTTTTCCTTCAATTAATTATATATTTTTTGTTATCATAAAATATGACAATATCGCTTAACAAGTCATAAAGAATTAAATTACTTATCTTTTTAAAGACATTATATCAGCTACATAAGCAGGTTTTCTCATTCCAACTAATATATAGTCAATATCTTCTTTATCTTGCAGGTATTCTAAAGCACATTTTTGTAAAGAACCACTACTCTCACCTAAATTCTCTTTGAGTTGCATTCTTGTACTTTTTGAGCACTCATATGCTACCATTTTTCTATACTCTATCAGAAACATATCTATATATTGAAACATTGTTTCAAAATTTTGTCCATCAATGCCTTCAAGAGCTTTTCTTATATGAGGAATGATCTGAGTATAAAGAAAACTATCATAATCACCTAACCATCCATACTTATGTTTGTTTGTATCTAATTGCTCTATTAAATTATATAATGATTTTAGTTCATCATTGTCGCACAGGTCTAACAACTCATTTAGATGGTGATAATACTCTTGACTCTCATCATACTCAGCAAGTCTAAACATCATCTCATCTTTTTGAGCATTTAATGGACGATTTACAAGAACTCGTAAACCATTTTTCTTAGCCCAAGCTGCACATTTAAGACCTTCCTCTTCTAGCATGTTTATAGGAAGTTCTATAGTAGTAAAACTATGCTCTGCATTTCCTGCAACTTCAGCAGCTCTAGAAGCCAATGTAATCAAGTCTTCGTATGGTAAGTATTCAATATCACTAACTGCCTTACTAAAACTATTTGAGCTTACACCATAACTACCAATCGTACCATTATCTATCTGCTCTTCTAATGCTACGAACACATCAAAGATACGGTCATACATATCATCAAGAACTTCATCTCTATCTTTCTCTTTAGCCAACGCATCTAACATAAAATATTCTGGATTATGGATAAGATAGCAATCAAGTTTAGTCATCTCTAAACGCAGTAGTGACTGCTCTAGTTGATGAAGCATAAATGTTTTACTGATTGAGTGATAACAGCTGTCACTAAACTCAACTACATCTTCAAATGGTTCTTCTTTATGAAGAGCCATATTAGTGTTTTGAATGTAACCAAACTTACTAACTATCTCTATCACTTGGCGTTTATCTTCATCAAAACTTCTTAGAGCTAAGGCGATAGCTTTTTCAGCATGGCCATCCATATAGTTAGATGATGTATCTATAAGTGTTATACCAGCTTCTACTGCATCTTTTATTGCTTGAACATGTTGGGGGTTTTCATCAGTTATACGGTAAGTTCCAAATGCGAAATTACTCATCTTAGTAAATCCTGTTATTAAAGTATTTTAGAATTGGGAAGTTATGTTCTCTCAAAAACAAAGTTTTTGTAGCTTTAGGGGGTTGTAGGGACTAAATGTCCCTGCCCCTATAATGGACTTTGTTCATTATAGGGAGAATTAGTAACTTATACTAATTCGATAAACGCCATAGTAGTAGCATCACCACGACGAATTCTTGTTCTAGTAACTCTAGTGTATCCACCAGCACGATCAACATACTTAGGAGCTATTTCATTAACTAGTTTTTTAGTTGCTTCTTTACTTTGAAGCGCTGCGAATACTGCTCTGTGAGCGTTAGAGTCGTTTTTAGTAGCAACTGTGATAAGTTTTTCTACATATGAACGTAACTCTTTAGCTTTAACAGCAGTAGTTTCGATTTTTCCATGTTCAATTAACGAAATACTAAGGTTCATAAGAAGTGCAGCTCTATGTGTACTTGTACGACCTAGTTTACGATATCCATGACGGTGTCTCATATCTAATCCTCTATTAAGCCTGCGCGGCTTCTATTTTCTTT
>JAYEJR010000006.1:0-45601 GCA_034660715.1 Campylobacterota bacterium
ATTTAAAAAAATATATTGCTAAAAGAAAAAAAAGTGATACTGAATTTACTTTAAATTTTGATGATGGATACCAAGAGTTTAAAATTGGTGAAATGTTAAAACTTGCTAGAAAAGAGACAGGCTTAACGCAAGAAGATGTTGCCCTTGCTATGCATACTCAAAAGTCTGCTATCTCAAGAATTGAAAATCATGCACAAGACATTAGACTCTCAACACTCCAAGCTTTTGCTCATATTATGGGTAAAGAGTTGAAAATACAATTGGTGTGAGAGTGTCGTTATGAATACAATCGGTGGGAAGCTAACAGCTAACTATGGCTTCGAGGTCACTATTTTTCATAAGTTAAGAGAGTTTTCAGATGGTGTTTCTATTTTTGATGGAAAAATTAATTGGGATAGATATAAAGCTGATCATGCACCAAGATTCGAACTTTTCTTGATGCTATTTAACTATACCATTATAGAACTAAATATTTATGAGACTATGGCTAGTTTGTAGTTATTTCACAGTCTCCTAGAAAGAAACAAGTGACCCACGGAATTTTCAAGCATTAACTAGCTAAAATGTAGTGGTTACAAAAAGAAGTTAGCAAACTGTCTGAGGGTCATTGTTCCTTAAGTCGGTCGTTAGACACCTATTGAAATACATAAACTATTGTAGTATAATGTAGATACAAAAGGATACATTATGAAAAAAGCGATTAATATTCGTATGGATGAGTCATTATTAAGTGATTTAGATTCTTATGCTCATGAATTGGAGCGTTCAAGAACTTTTATTATTGAAAAAGCAGTTAGTACATACTTTGACACTTTAGATGAATTGATTTCAGACAAAAGGATAGATGAACTAAAAGCAGGCAAGAGTGAAGTTTATTCTCTTGAAGAGGTAGCTAAGCAACTAGGCCTTAGTTAATGTTTAAAGTAATCATTCCAAAAGCTACTTTTAAAGAATTAGAAAAAATAGATTCAGAAAATCAAAAACTTGTATTCTCTAAAATTAAGGACTTGGAGTCAGGTGTTTTCACATCAGACAAAGCCTTAAAAGGGAAGCACAAAGGTAAGTTTAGAAAAAGAGCTGGAAATTACAGAATAGTTTATTTAAAAGAAAATGATATTTTGGTAATAACACTTATCAGAATTGCTCATAGAAAAGAAGTTTACTGATTTATTTTCTTAACCCACCGAGCAAAAAAACGTGCAGGAGAGAGTCTTGGACTTATCTCTTTTGCACTTAGCATATATTCACTTAGTATCTTTGCTAAGTACGGTGCAAGTACAAAACCATATCCTCCACTTCCATTTATCATATATAGGTTGGGATAGTAAGTGTACTCTTTAAAGTCAGCTTTTTTTACTTTAAAGTTTATCTCTTTGTTCGCTAGAGTCTCACTTGAGAGTACTAAAGAGCCCACCATCGGCATATAGTCAAATGAACCTGAACGAAGCCCTGTGTAGTCTTTGATAACCTCAACATTTTCTAACTCTATACTCCTTGAGGCTTTTTCTAAGAGCTCTTCTCTTCCTAATTCTATATCATAAGGCTCTGTTGTAGTTTGTGGATGGTAGTGAACATTGTGTGTTGCTCCTATAGCTAATCTACCCTCTTTACTTGGTGATATACTTACAAACTGATGTATAGAGTGAGGATTTTGTGTCGTAGTTTTTACATCTATGCGATGTCCCCAAACGCCACGAAGTTGAATATATGGTTCTTTTATTAGTGGGGTATAAGCACCAGTTGCTAAAACTACTTCTTTAGCTGTATAGGTCTCATTTACAACCCAAACGCCATCCCCATACTCTAAACTCTCCACTTTTTCTTGGATGAGTTTAGCACTCTTTGCCAGTGCTTCACACATACTCTTAGCGTTTACTATGCCTGCGTTTATAGAGATGCTCTCTTCACCTTTAGCTTCTAAATCCAAAACTTCAAGTGTTGTACTCTCTTTATATGCTTGTAGTACCTCAGCATCTTTTTCATCTTTAGCTATATGTAGTAGTGGCGATTTAGTAAAAAGCTTAGCAAAGTTATCTTCATAAAACTTCATGGAGTAGACAAATGCTTCATGGAGGATATCTTTAAGTTCACCACTTTTTGAAAACTTAGGACTTATAAAAGCTCCAGCTGCTCCACTACCACCACTTGCAACTCCACCCTCATCAAAAAGTACAACTCTTTTGTTTGCAAGTGCGAGTTCATGAGCTATACTTGAGCCATTTATACCTGCTCCTATGATTGCTACATCGTACAACTAGTTCTCATTTGTAGAGCTTTTTATACTGTAGCGTTTAAGTATGCTACTCTCTATCTCTTTTGCTTGTTTCTTATCTATAGCCACTTTTATCCCTTGTTCATTTTCTAAGAGTATGTAGGGTCCCTTAGAGTTTAAAACTCTCTTCTTAAAGTCAGAGAAGTTTACAAATGTCTCCCCATCAAGTTTATCTATCATCCAAAGTGAAAACCTATGATCTCCACGGTTAGACTTATCTGCTAATACCTTTAAAAGAACCACTACCTCTTCTCTATCCTTAGTTGCCCATTTTGATGCAACTTCATTAAGAGTACGAGAGCGACTGTTTGCAAGAAGGTTACGACTCAGTGGCGAAAATACATATCCGCCATATATGAAGTACCTTGGCATTACATCATGTTCTAGAGTATCTACTAGTAGGTCATCATCAGCTATATTACTCAACGGAACTCTTACACTCATAACTTTAGTATCACGGAGGATTTTAAACTCTACACTCTCTCCTATATGCTTCTTATCCACATAGTAAGTAAAAGATGTAAACTGCTCAGGTATAAACTCAACAGTTCCATCGTTTTGTATAGTGTGTCCATCTATCTCAAGAAGTATATCACTCCCTTTGAGTATTTTATATACAGAGGAGTGTTCAGATATATCCATCGCCATTACACCTGTAACATCTTTTTTTAGTCCATATATCTCTCTTAGTGTCTCATTTTCCATCTTCTGAGTCCCAAACCCAAGGTTTGCAAACCCATCATACTCTCCATCAGCTATATCTTCAAAAAAATGCTTAATTACTTCAGAGGGTACAAGGTAACCAATATTTTGACTCTTAGATATCTGCTGCATCACAACACCAACTATCTTGCCATCACTTATAGCTGGTCCACCGCTGTTTCCAGGGTTTACTGCTGCATCTATCTGTATAGAGAGGAGTATCTCTCGTGAGTGTGCATAACGGTTATGTTCTATACGAGAGACTATACCTGTACTTACACTCAACGAGTTTCCACCCATAGGGAAACCATATACACTTATCTCTTGTTGAACTGCTGGTAAACCATCTAGTTCTAAACTCTTAGTACCTTTAAAAAAAGTCTCATCTTTGACTCTAAGGAGTGCTAAATCTGCTTGATGAGAGATAAACTCTACCTCTGCTTCATAGCGTTTGTTCTGACCATAGCGTTTTACTTCTATAAAGGTCTCATTTGCAACCACATGAGCATTTGTAAGGATTCTATCTCCCATCACTATACTCCCTGAACCATGTGAGCGTTTGATACTTGAGTTCCAAGGTATGGAGTAGTTAGGGATTTTAGATATGGTATATATTTTTACTATAGAGTCCTTTACACTTGCCTCAAGACTAAGTACAAGTATAAAGAGTAGAGTAAGAGTTATTTTCATATTAGTTTAGGTTTCCGTTTTTATCTGATATGGTACTACAAAAAGAATAAATTTAGTTTAAAAACTTTTTCACTGCTTTAAGGTCATTTGTTAATCATTAATATTGTATCATTCACAATATATTAAAATAAATCTGATTTTTTGGACAAAATGAAAAAATATTTTTCTACTCTTGCATTATTCTTAACACTTAGTTTACAAGCAGATGACATACTACAAACAGATCAAGCTAAAAATAATGGTCTCCTTGGACAAAGCTATATAAATGCTTCCCTTGGAAGTGTTTATTATGGAAATGCAGAGACACGTAGTTTTGTAGATTATTCTTTTCATGCTCAGTTACAAGGGTCTTATAAAATTACTAATAATATAAGCTTAGGATTATCCATCAGTTCATCTCAATTACAAGTGAGTCATACTGACCCTTATGATACATGGACAATAAAAAGTGAGTTTTTGAGGATTGGAGTTTCTGCACTTTATCATTTTCTCCCTCAAAGGCGCATTGATCCTTTTGTCTCAGTTGATGTAGGAACAAACTTTTCTAACTACACATCTGAATCTACGGATGAATACATCATGAATAATTACAACAATAATGACACATATACAAACTTTGCCCTTGAGACTGGTGCTGAATTTGACCTAAGTGATTCTATATTTTTAACACCCTCCATTATCTATACCGATACAGACAGAGAAAATAGTAACTCATTGACATTTTTCTATCTTACCATGGATATTAAATTAACAGATATGATATTTGTTGATGCTAAAGTTGGCACTGAATTTGAACTTATTAAAGATACTGATGATGATATCTTTTATACTCTTGGAGTAACCGCTCAATTTTAAACTCATCTAGTCAGTCTTTAAAAACTCCTCTATTTCCTCTCGTATATCCTCTATGGCAAAACTTGCTTTATCGTAGATAACCTTGCTAAAACTATCTTCATCTATGGCACTACTTGGTTCTAAGTTGTTAAGTATGGAACGACTAGCAAAACTTGCCATGGCGTTTACTCCAACAACATTTCCACTTGTCCCTATAACGATAAAGAGTTCACAATCTTGTATCTCTGCGTTTAACTTCTCATACATAGGAGCAGCCTCTCCAAAGAAGACGATATTTGGACGAAGGTTTGTGGAACATTTTGGACAAACGCCACCATTAAATGTCTCTTGTTTTGCATAGCCAATATTGTAAACGCTAGAACAAGAGTTGTCTTGACATCTCACCTCTGGCATAAATCCATGAAGGTGCAGCACATCATCTTGAGCTATTGCTGCTTTTTCAAAAAGGTTGTCTACATTTTGAGTGATGATGGCTATCTCATCAGGATACTGCTCTTTTAACTCAGCTATAACTCTATGAGCATAGTTAGGTTCTTTGTCTTCTATATCAGCTCGGCGTTTATCATAAAACTCTATAGTAAGGTCTTCATTTTTCTGTAAGGAGTCATAGTTACAGACAACCTCTACATCATACTCTTCCCACAGACCACCACTATCTCTAAAGGTACTTATACCTGACTCAGCACTAATTCCTGCTCCTGAAAATATCACTACTTTTGCCATTTCTTTTCCTCTATTTTCACAATATTTCTTCTCATTAAGAATAGCATTTTTAAGATTAAGTTTTCAAGGCATTTAGCTATAATTATAAAAAAGTAATAATATGAATAATAAAAATAGTCTGCAAGAAAAAGCACAACAAAATATAGCAGGTATCATAAGAGATGTTTTTGAGCATAATGACACTCAAAATGCTCTTGTAGTTTACGATACGAACTCTACTCTTTCAAACCTACTCTATCTTGCTTATAAAGAAGCTCTTCCTACTGCCACTTTCATCGACTTTAATGCTACAGAAGCACAAGAGGTTTTAGAAGTGCTTAACTCCCTCAACGAGTCAGACTTTGTAGCACTTGTTCAGTCAACTAACTTTCGTCTTGATGCCTTTAGAATCCGAGTAGAACTCTTTAAACGCAGTATAAAAGTTATAGAGCATCCTCATCTTACTCGGATGAGTGATGAGGAAGTTGAGTGTTATGTTGACTCACTCTCTTATGACAAAAAGTACTTTAGAGAGACTGGTCGTGCACTCAAAGCAAAGATAGATGCTTCAAGTTCTGGTGTAGTTGAGAGTGATGGAGAGTACCTTTACTATGATGGTGGTTTTGAGAGTGCGAAACTCAACATCGGTGATTATTCCCAGATGACAAACACGGGTGGCCAGTTTCCTATAGGTGAAGTCTTTACTGAAGCCAAAGAGTTAGAGTCTCTTCATGGCCGTGTTAAAATCTTTATCTTTAGTGGGACAAGTTATAAGCTACACATACCAAAAACACCTGCAACTCTCATCATAGAAAAAGGGCAAGTTGTAGGCACTGAGAATACAACACCAGAATTTGATGAGATATTGGATGTTATTCGTGAGGGTGAAGGGTGTATCTGGGTTCGAGAACTCGGATTTGGGCTCAACCGTGCCTTTACTAAGACGAGAACTGTGAGTGATACCGGGACTTATGAACGTATGTGTGGAGTGCATCTCTCTTTAGGCAAAAAACATGGAATGTATGGAAAACCTGGTTTTAAACGCGGAGATGGAAGGTTTCATGTCGATGTATTTGTAGACACAACGACTGTGAAATTCGATGGAGAGTTACTCTTTAAAGATGAGAAGTGGTTAGTCTAAACACTAACCTCTTTGATATCTGCAATGTTGAGTATACTTTTATAAACAGATGCTACTAAAGACTTTCTATTTGCTTTGATAGCTTCATCTTCTGCATTTACCATTACATTTGTAAAGAATATATCTAACTCTGGTTTAAGACCTAAAAGAGCATCTAACTCCTCTTCATAAGAGTTATAAACAGCTTGTGAAACATTTGTATATTTTTCAAAAAGAACTTTTTCTGCATCTTCTTCAAACAGAGTGGCGTTTACAGATAGCATGGCGTTTAAGTCCATATCTTTTGTAATGTTCGCTACACGTTTAAATGTTGAACTTACTTCATCAAAACCTTCTGAATTTACAAGGTTATTAAGAGCTTCTATCTTTTTACCAAGTGCTAGTAAGTCTCTCTCTCCTGAAGCTAAAACTGCTTCGATGATAGATGGATTAACCTTATATGACTTTTTGATACGCTCTAAGATGAAGTTTTCTAACTTCTCTAAATCAATCTCTGCATAGTTAGATGCTAATTCTTTCATAGTTTCTACTATGTCAAATTCAAACTCGAATTCGTTAACGATTCTTACAAGTCCGTTTACCGCACGACGAAGCGCAAATGGATCACGAGAACCTGTAGGAATTTGGTTTACTGAAAAGAGTCCTAAAAGAGTATCTAGTTTGATACTCATTGCTACTACAGCACTCAGTGGTGTAGATGGTAAGTCACTATCTTCTCCATCAGGAAGGTACTGCTCAGTTATAGCTGTAGCTACTTCTCTCTTTTCACCCTGCTCCGAAGCATAGTAACCACCCATAAGACCTTGAAGCTCTGTAAACTCATAAACCATCTCAGTCATAAGGTCGGCTTTTGCAAGCTCTATAGCACGATTTAAATCCTCTTTTTTACAGCTAAGTCCAAACTTATCAAAAAGCTTGTTTGCTATAACACCTTCACGCTCTATCTTGTCTGTAACAGAACCAAGACCTTTAAAGAAGGTAATCTTCTCAAGTCCTTTTGTAGAGAGACCAGCTTTTAAGTCGTTGTCCCAGAAGAAAAGTCCATCTGCTAAACGAGGACGGAGAACAACTTCATTTCCTTTTACAACTTCTGAGAAATCATCTGTAAGAGCATTAGATACTACTACAAACTTATTGATAAGCTTACCATCTTTAAACACAGGGAAGTAACGTTGGTGCTCCTTCATAGAAGTTACGATAACCTCAGGAGGAAGTCTTAAAAAAGCCTCATCAAACGAACCTAAAAGAGCAGTAGGGTTTTCAGTAATAGCAACAACTTCTTCAAAGAGTTCTTCATCTACTTCTATAGTTAAACCACTTGAAGCTTCTATAGCCTTAAAGTCAGCAGCTATCTTTTCAGCACGAACTTCTGGAAAAAGTGTAACGCCACCATCAGCTAAAACATCAAAGTACTCTTTTGCTCCACCAAGAGCAACTGAACCAAACTTAGATATACGGTGAACAAAAGTCTCTTTAGAAGAGTTAACACCAAAAAGAGTTAAAGGTACAAGCTCATCACCAAGCATAACATTTACCCAGCGAATAGGACGGATAAAGCTCTCATCAGAGCTTCCCCATCTCATAGTCTTACCAAACTCTAAAGCTTTCACCCATTTTTCTATGATCTGGGGAAGTAGTTCTACAGATGACTTTCCAGCTACGTCTTTTTTATAGTAAAGAACTTCTTTTCCACCTTTATCAGCAGAGCTTAACTCTTCAAGTGTCACACCACACTTCTTAGCAAAACCATTTGCAGCAGGAGTCGCTTCTCCATCTTTGTAAGCTACCGCTAAAGGAGCTCCAAAAAACTCTTCCACAGAGTCTTCTTGGGACACTTTAAACTCTCTATGCCAAATAACCAAACGCCGTGGAGTGTAGTAAAATTCAAACTCACCAAGAAGTGAAAACTCTTCTAATATTTTTGCATATTTTGTTTCAATATTTTTCAACTCTTTTAAAAGTGGAACTGCTGGAAGCTCTTCAACGCCGATTTCGATAAGTAGTGGTTTTAACATCTTTGGACTCTTTGTATTATTATTGTCGCGATTTTATCTATATTTTGGTTAAAATATACTTTTTAAAGAATAGAGGACAGACTTTGAAACACCTTTTTATGCTTACACTTCTATTTTCTGTAATTTTAAATGCTCTACCCATCGTAGATATAAACTCTGACACTACAAACCTAAAAGATTTTCAACTAGAATACTTTGTTGATAAAACGAAGTCTATGCCCCTAGAGACAGTAAAACAACAACAGTTCACCCAAGATACAAGTACTCTTTCTTTAGGTATCTTTCAAGATATTGCATGGATAAGGTTTAAGCTTCACAACACCACTCAAAATATACAAAAATTATACATTCACAATGAAAATGCATATATCGCAAATGGTATAGATTTTTATGAATTTTTTAATTCTAAACTCATTAACTCTTTAAGTATACTTATGGAAGATACAAAGACCCAGTCAAAAATGTTTGGTTCGGATGCTATTTTTATGCTTACTTTAGATATCAACCAGACTAAAACTATCTATATAAAAAGTACTATGAAGGCAATGCAATATCCTTTCTTAACTATTTATAATGAAAAAAACTCTAAAAAAAGAGTTAGCAAAAACAATAGTCTACTATTTATTATTTTAGGTATGCTTATAGCACTTTCCATTTACCATATTTTACTCTATTTAACAACCAAATACAAAGAGTACATATACTATGGTCTATACCTAGCAAGTGCTGCTATATGGGAGTCAATACTCTCTGGAATGCTTGCAAATGGTTTTGATATATATATGAATACAAGAAACGAATACATTCTTCTCTCTATTCTTTTTCTTCCTATTTTTTTAGTCCTTTTTACAAAGTCTATTTTTGATACAGAGCAATACTATAAGACAGAAGATAAATTTTTAAACTCTGTGCTTATTCTTTTTGTTATAAACATAATAATAGGCTTATTTAACATACACATAGCACTAGTAATCACTTCTCAACTATTTACATATATGTTTATCGTTCTTTTAAGTAGTACTTTTTCCATAATGAGAAAAGGAAATCCCCTTGCATTGACATTTTTACTTGCAAATACGCTTTTTTCTCTTATGATGATGGTTACAAACCTTTACTATCAAGGATATATAAACTATACACCATTTACATTTAATGCAGCAAGTATAGGAATTGTTATAGAAGCAATAATACTCTCTTTTCTCCTTGCATATAGAATAAAAATATTGCAAAAAAGTGAAATAGAAAAATCTCATGCACTTTTAGTAGAAGTAGAAAAATCTCGTGAAAAAGATAAAATAATGTTTCAACAACAAAAACTCGTAAGTATGGGAGAGATGATAGAGAACATTGCTCACCAGTGGAGACAACCACTCTCTCAGATAAACTCATCTGTCTTAGTTATAGATAACCTTCTTGATATAGAAAGTAAAAACTATCTAGCAATAGACAAAAAATTAATTGAAATAGAAAACTTGACTCTGTATATGTCAAAAACTATAGATAATTTTAAAAACTTTTTGGACCCTAATAAACAAGAAACAAATTTTTCGATTCAAGAAGTTATAGGTTCATCTCTCCTCATTTCGAAAAACTCCATTACTGATAAGAAAATTGTAATAGAGTTTGATACTAATCGAAATGACAACTACTATGGACTCGAAGATGAACTTCAGCAAGTTCTTATCATACTGCTTAATAATGCCAGAGAAGTACTTATAGATAAAAATATAAAAAATCCTGTCATTACGATAAGAACATCTACTTCTCAAAACGATAACTACTCAATCATGATTTGTGATAATGGAGGTGGTATTAGCGAAGATATTATTGATAAAATATTCGAACCCTACTTTACTACCAAGCACAAGTCTCAAGGGACTGGACTTGGTCTTTATATATCAAAGCTTATCATCGAAGAGAATATGATGGGAAGCATAACTGTCAGTAATATGAATGAAGGTGCTTGTTTTAAAATAGAGCTTCCAAATAAAGAGTCTTGTGATATTTAAGCAATAGAGCTACAATATCAAAAATCTAAAGGAATAAAATGAAAAAAATAGTTTTACTTATGTTACTAAGCTTAACATTAATGGCTACAACACATACTGCAAAAGTACTAGAGACATTAGCAAGTGGTGGTTATACATACATGAAAGTGCAAGAGGATAAGAAGAGTTACTGGATAGCGATGACTCAAAGAGCTGTAAGAGTTGGAGAAACTATAACTTACACAGAACAGGGTTGGATGAAGAACTTTCACTCTAAAACTCTTAACCGTACATTTGATTCTATACTATTTGCAGGAGATGCACCTAAAACTCAAGAAAAAAAAACGACACAAGCAAAACCAGATGTAATGAGTTCAAAATACAAAAAAAAAGAGACATTGAGCGTTGCCCAACTATTTAAAAATACTGATAAGTATGTAGGTAAGAGGGTTACTGTAAAAGGTAAGGTTACAAAGGTATCAAAGGCTATCATGAAACTTAACTGGATTCATATCCAAGATGGAAGTAGTTTTTCTAATATGAACGATTTAGTATTTACATCTTCTCAAGAAGCACCTAGTGTTGGGACCACTGTCTATGCAACAGGAACACTTATAAAAGACAAAGACTTTGGTTATGGTTACTTCTATCCTGTTATCATCCAAAGTGCTACTTTTAAGTAGTAAAAAATAAAATAAAACTTAAATAAGACAAACATACTCTTATTTATGTTTAGGTAAAAGTTAGAGAAGCTACAATACCAACATTCAAACAAAACACAAGGAATTTAATATGCCAAAAGTAAACGTATACGAAAACATAGACAATGTAGAAAGAGAAGCTAAAAAAGACTTAATCGACCGTCACTCACCATTCATCACTGTTATAGGTGATGCTAAAAAAGGCGAGACTTTAAAAGTTAACGTTAAAATGGGTAACGAGTATACTCACCCAGATGATTTCGATCACTACATCGAGTCTATCACTCTTTTCAACGGTGAAACTAAACTAGCTATGGCTACATTTGTTCCAGGTACTCTTGGTAATGAAAAATCTCACTGTGAAGTAACTTTCACTATCCGTCCAATGGGTAAAAAACTTAACCTAGTTGCACACGGTTACTGTACTAAACACGGTATCTGGGAATCAACTGCAGTTGCTGTAGAAGTAGCTGAGTAATCATCTACCCCTAATTTAAGGGCTTAAAAGAGATTTTAAGCCTTTCTTCTTTTTACTCTTTGCAACCTATTTGCAACCTAACTCCAAATAACACTTTATTTACACATCCTAAAAAAAATATCTATTCAGCTACAACTTCTATATAGTAAGTAATTTTACTGTGCCTACTGGTAAAATAATATTTGTTACTTTTAATTGTTTTTTAGTTATCTAACGATAAACTTTCAAGATAAAGGAAAACAATGAAAAATATATTTAAAGTAGTAATTTCAGTATTTATCATCTCTTTAAACTCTTTATCCTTGTAAGATATTCCTGAAGCTTTAGACATAAACTCTATACCCTGCTTCAATGTTTTTGCTGTGTTAGAAATATCAGAGACCATGATTGTTTTTATACTACTTACTGCTAAGAAGTAAGCAACTACTAAAATAATAACCAAAGAGATAATGGAAACTATAAGATTAATGATAAATTTTGACTTGATTGTTTGGAACATTTTTCCCTTTAGAGACATAGATAAATAATATTTTTTTATAATACTTTAAAGTAGGTAAATTATTTCTTTTGTAATGCTATTTATTATGTTATTATTTTGTAATTTTAACTTTAAGAGATTATTTATATGAATGACACAACCGATATAACAACACTAAGTATTAGAATAGCCATATTCGTCATAATTGCAGGGATTTTTGTCTTTGTTCTTAAGTCTAAGAACACAGAAGAGAAGTAGGTTCCTCTTCTGTATAACTACTTACTTCTGTTTACCATTTCCATAGTGCTTAAATAGATAGTCAGTTACAATTTTTGCATCTTCTTTCATAATTGGTGCTTTAAAATGAGTAATCATTTTATCTGTTTTCTTTCTCCAAAACTCACGAGACTGAGGACCTTGGTTTATGATATAACCAAAAGAGTGACACATCAAACAGTTGGCTTGAACTGCATCAAAACCTTGACCCATTTTAATATCGTAAGAGATATATGGTACTTCAACTTCTTGTTCTACTTGTGCAAAGATAGAACTTACACTTAACATTGCTAATATTATAAATTTTTTCATCATTACTCTCCTAAACCACTTCTACTGTAACTACATCGATACCGTTATATTTGTATCCACCATGATTCCATAATATATCTTTTGCAAGAGGTTGCTCATCACCTAAGCGATTTATAGCTTTTGCCATGATGTTCACTTTTCCATACTTAGTTGGTTTATATGTAAATCTAAACTCAGTAAAGGCATAGCGCCCACCCTCTTGTTTAAGAAGTGCTTCTTTCCAAGTTTTACCTTCATCCGTAGAAACCATTACATCTTTTATACCGTGTCCATCATCAAACGCCACTCCACGAACAACTATATGTGAGTTGTGATAAATCTTCATATCATTTTCAGGATAGCCTATGATTGATTTTACATTCATTGTTGTGATTGGTTTTGTTGGTTTAAAATGCTTATCTGGCGTTTCACTCTCTGTTTCATTATCAGGAATACGGTAAGCAACATCCATAAAGAAAAGAGATTTATACTCGTTAGTTACTGTAATGTTACTTAGCATTTTAACCCAACTATCAGAGTAGTACCCTGGAATAACTAAACGTAAAGGATATCCATTTAGATATGGTAAATCTTCATCATTCATCTGATATGCGATAATAACATGGTCATTTAACTCTTCAAGTTCTAGCTCTCTAACAAAGTTTGGCGTTTCATAGTAAGCTGCATTATCCTTACCGTTAAATCCGATCCAGTGTGCACCTTTTTTTAGTCCAGCTTTTTCTAGTAGGTCTGAAAGTCTTACACCTTTCCACTTAGCACAACCCATAGCTCCACTTCCCCACTGAATACCACCAGCGATAGGAGTAAATGCCGAACGACTATTACCACCACACTGAAGTACTGCAGTAACTTCAACTTGCTCGAAATCATTTTTAAGTTCATGAAGTGTGATATTTAGCTCTTTTTCAACCAAACCATCTATCTTGATAGTATATGATTCTAAATCTATTTTTGTAGGAATATCTGGAAGATGCCATCTTACAAAAAACTCATCATTTGTAGTGATTCCCTTTGCAAAAGTACTTCTAGGGGACTCTAAAAGTGGTGGTCTATCAGAATATGTTATTAGTGGACGTTTCTCTGGAAATGCCATGTCTGACACTTTTTGTCCATCTTTTGGTTGGTGAGTTATACCAGCTGAGTCTGCAGAAAGGTTAGTTCCTACTATTGCCGCTGATGCAACAATTGAAGTTTTTAAAAAATCTCTTCTTTGCATAAGTTATCCTTATAAAATTTATTATTTGTCTTATTATAGCAATATTACTTTAAGAAGAGTTAAATCTAACGCTTTTTATATCTACTTTGCAGTGTAGCGTTTTCCTACAATAGGTCCTTCTATAAGCTCCTCTTTAGAGATGATTTTTACAGGAATTGTTTGGTTTTTTAAAGATGCAGTAGCCTTAAAAACTGAAAAATGTAAATGTGGTCCACTTGAATAACCTGTATTTCCAGAGTAACCTAAAGCAGAGCCTTTAGATACACTATCTCCTACACTTACTAATACACCTTTGTGTTTAAGATGGTAGTATGTAGCCATTGTCCCATCCGAATGCAACACTCTTACATAGTTCCCAGAACTTGCATACTTTTTATCATATCCACCCACATTAGAGTTAGATTTTGTCTTCACAACTAGCCCGCCTCTTGCAGCATGTATTTTAGTCCCTTCTGGCATTGGAAAGTCTATAGCATAGGCTGATGAACCTTTATGTGTTTTTTTACCATTGTAGCCTTGACTTACTATATGTCCTGTCTCTTTTTTAAAAGGGAGTCTATATACAAAGTCATCATCATGTTTTGCATCCTTAGAACCCATAATCCAGCTAAAACTATAACTATAGTATGCATTAGAATTTTCCACTTCTAACACTGCATATTTTAAACTGCTTTTTCCTTGTAGAACTATTTCATTCTTTCTCTTTTCTAATGGTTTTATATTTTTATATATCTGTTTAACTTTTATAGTAACAGGGTAAATATTTCTATTTTCAAAAATAATACTGATACGGTTACTTTCTCTTTTAGCTACTATTCTTACTTTTTTGTTTGATGTTTTTTTTGATTTTGAACTATAAGACGACTTTATGATTTCAGCTTTAAAAAGTTCTAATGTTTCGTTTATAAGTTTTGCATCTCCCATCTGTTTATCAAGTACAGGGCAGTTTGACTTATGCTTGTGTTTAGAGTAAAAAGCTATTGCTCTATTTCTGTTGTTAGAGTTTGAAAAAAGTCCATCAAATGCATATGATGTAAGTTTTAAAAATAGTTCATAATCATCTTTCATGATTGCTACATCTATGCTTTTATGTAAGGAATGAAGTAGTTTATCGTAACTATTTTGAAGTTTTCTAAGTTCTTTTAGGTAGGCTATTTTATCTTTTTTATTGAAAGAGTTATCAATACTTAAACCATTTTGCAGGCTCTTATTTGCCCTCTCTATATAAGTAAATATTTGCTCATGAAGAGTAGCATTATCTGTATAGATTGCAAAAGCTTCTGCCGATTTATATAGAGGTGTTCCTAACTGTTTATAGGATAAAGGATACTCTTTAGCCTCTAAAAAACTAAGGAGTAAAAAAATTACAAGATAAACTCTAAGAATCACTAATATACTCAGGTATTAAACTCTTGATTTTTTTATAGATTCTCTCAAAATCACTAGAATACACCCTATTGTCTGCAATACTTGTAATAAAGTTTGTATCTCTCTCCCAACGTGGAACAAGATGCATATGAATATGCTCTGCTATTCCTGCCCCTCCTGCACGACCTAGGTTCATTCCTATATTTACTCCCTGAGCACCAAAACCCTCTTTTAAAAGTCTAACACCTTTTTGTGCTAATGCTGACATATGCAACCAAACTGCTGGATTTAACTCTTCTAGTTTATCTGTATGAGTATGAGGTATTATCATAAAGTGACCAGGAGTATATGGATACTTGTTCATAACTATAAAACAAAACTCATCACGATAAAGTACATGAAGTTCTTCGTCATCTTCAAAGTGTGTTGATATATGACAAAAAACACATCCTTGTATCTTTGTATTTGTAACATACTCTTCCCGCCAAGGCGCATATAATATATTTTCCATACTTGATTATATCAAATTTTATAAAAATTGCTTTATTTTAATATTTAAAATATATAATCATTAATACCAACAATACAAAAAGGGTTTTCATGACAAATAAATTCCAATCTGCTTTACTCTTGTTTAGTTCATCAGTAATCTTTTTAGGATGTAACTCTCCTAAAGTCATTGCAGCTAAGCAATATAAAACAAAAAAAGAGATTACAAAAAAACTAACTTTCGATGAAGCCAGAGTTGTTTACTGGCTTGCATTAGGTGAGATAAACAAATCAAACAACTGTATCATGAGTAAACATATTTTTGAGAACAACTCTAGAGTTGCACAATGTTTTTCTTTAACAAAAAGTGCTATAACATCTAAATATGTCAATCTAGATGAGAGTTATAGTTATCAAGGTATGCCAACGGTCAGACTAGAAGATATAAACACTACTACAGACAAGTATATGTCCAGCTTTGACCTTCTTAGTGATGAGTACTTAACACTAAAAAATGAGCTAATAAAAAGAATTACAAATATTAACTACTCAAAACCAAAATTTGAAAGTTATCAAAAACTTCTTTCAAGATCATTTAATAAACCACAAGACTTCTATATCAAACATGAAATGGTTAAAGATGCTAAAACAAAAACTTTTGGGTTCACAACTCCATATACTCTTTCTAATTCAAATATCAGTAATCATTTTGTACTGCTAAAATATAATAAGCCTGAAAATATCTTTTTTCTATACAAAAAAGCACAACAAAAAAATCCACAACTTATACTTGATGAATTTATGCTAAATAACCTCAAACTTGCATATATTAGACAAAATATCAATATTAATTCTAAACTTGCAAAATACCATTTTGAGTTGAGCTTAAAAAACTTGGATGAAGATGAACTTGGCTATTCTCTAAACGAAGCAAATATTGATAAAAGTATTTTAGCTTCGTTGAGTAACATTAAAGTAGATTTTTTACCAGCATCATACAGTGCAGATGATGATGTACTTCATGTAGAGTTTGTAAATGAAGAGAGTGAAAACTTTATCGTCTCAAACAAAACTAACAAGTTTATTCAAGTTAATGCAATTTCATTTTACTACGATAGTGAGATAATAACTGTTGAAGTAAATTATAAACTTCCTCCTACAGCAGTACAAGAATTTAGTATTGATTTAAAGAAGATAGATGATAAGTACCTTAGTAGTAAGTCTATTAAGGTTGCTCTAGCACTTGAGTACTTAGACTATAGTGACAAGAAAGTCACTATATATGAAACGAAAAATATTTATATGGACAACATAATTAAATAATCTCTTATTTAATCATATCATCTAAGTATCTAAAGAGTTCCGATGACGCCTCTTCAGTATCTTTAAAGAGCGATATGATCTCTTGGTTGTCTATAGGGTTACCACTTTGAAAACTACTCATTACTTTAGAGATGTTTTCATGGACTCTAGTATGTGGACCTTTGAGTGCTATAAATCCACTATTAGAACCAAATTGAGCTTTGCCTTCACCTTCATACCACTTTCCTATATTACAGGCATGATGGTCACCAAGTTGCATATCTGGTTTCCCTTCAAATACTGAAGAGTATGTATAGTTTTTATAGATGATGTGGTCAAGTTTTGCCATGTTAGCAAAAAGTTCTTGACCAATAACGGTATTGTCTTGTTTTATCTTTTCTACGTTGACGACCATCTCATGAAGAGTCTCTTTAAAGTCATCTAGTCTCTCTTGTGAAGTATGCGCTTGAGACTCTATTTTTTCACTGTTTTCAGACATGCTCATAGAGTTCTGTTTAAGTACGCTTATATTCGCCTCAACTTCGCTTGTCGCCTTTTGAGTTCTCTCAGCAAGTTTACGAACTTCATCAGCAACAACAGCAAAACCACGGCCATGCTCCCCTGCACGAGCAGCTTCAATAGCAGCATTGAGTGCTAAGAGATTTGTCTGATCTGATATATCTTTAATAAGAGCGATAACGTTAAATATCTCCTCTACATTAGAGTTTAACTGCTCGCTTGAAGATCTAGACTCGCTTAACATCTCCGTAATGTTTGACATACTCCCCATAATCTCATCCGTTGAGCTTGTTACATCTCCAATAACGCTAGCCGTTGATTCGTTTAACTTGTTAACATCATTTACATTTGAAACATTCTGTTCCATACTGCTTCTTAGATTGTTCGCGTTTTCAACAGCGCCACCAATCATCTCATGCGAGAGCGCTAAAGTAAGTCTGTTTTTCTCCATGCTCTCTTGTACTTTAAGCGTTGATTCTTCAGCTTTTTGAGCTTCTCTCTTTGCACTTAACGCTATCTCTTGAACTTTATCCAAGAACTTGTTAAAACTCAGACTAGCGTTTCCTAACTCATCCTTAGAGTGAACTGGCAATCTTTTTGAAAGATCTCCATCACCTTGCGCCAACTCCGTTGCTACGTTGTTAAGATTTTCAACGGGGTCGACAATGGCCTTTTTGATAACAACAAACAAGAAGAGAAGGATAAACAAATCAACAAGCGCCATGATGTAAACCTGTCTAATGAGAGAGTCCTCGGACTTTACTATAACACTCTCAACATTAGCAAGTTTATTACCAACTAGCGCATACCCTACTACATTTCCTGAAAAGTCTTTTATCTCCTCTGAAACTACAAAATATTTTGACGTCATTGTAAAGTTTTGAGTGTCAGCTATATCTACGTTGTTTAGGTCTTGGAAAAAGTCTTTATTTATTACGCTCTCTTTAACAGCTAATCTATAATCACCAACTTTTGGTGCTGAGCTTAAAGACTTTGAAACACTAAGGTACTCGTTTTTCATAACAATGGCCATCTCATAACCATTAATCTTTCTAGCATCTTTTACAATAGAGTTTAAACCCTGCATAAACTCAACAGAACCTAAGTAGACACCATCGTTGATAATAGGTGATAGACCACGGAGTACCAGGCCTGCACGTCCTAGTTCTATCGCTACTAATGGCTTCTGCTGACGTTTAACCGTTACCACTGTGTTTCTAAATGAACTTAAGTCATCTCCAAACTTTTTAGGATTCCATGCTCTTAAGAAACTATGTACATTTGCATCATGAATATGTACTTTTATGTTTTGATAGTTTGTATACTTTTTAAACTCTGATGAGACAGAGCCTAAACCTTTAATTGCTATGTCTCTATCGTTCTCTTTTAAAGCTTTTACGACATCATAATTATTTGAAATATTGATTGCGTTTGTCAACCCTATGTTTTCTTTAGCTTTAATAGCTTGAGAGTAAGCTAAATGCAAAGATTTACTCTGGGAACTATAAACGTCCTCTTTCATCTCTTTTATTGAGTAGACATAGTTAAACAATATAATCATAAAACCAATAATTATGGACATGGCCAGAGGAATGTGGATTTTCTTACTGATGGAGAGGTTTTTCATAACGGCACCTTGCAATATATTTATAAGTTATATAATACTATTGCGAGGCTTAAACTAATCTATTAGTGACTCACTTTTCTATCTAAAACTTTCTCAACTGATTCTATCTTAGTTTTTAATCTATTTTGTGTGTTATGTCTAATGTCAAACTTGAGTGAAGAGTAGACTCTCTCAAGGTCACTTACCTGCTCATAAGCAAGCTCTATAACACCTAATGCCTCTTTCATACTCGAAGCTTCTATAACAGTTCCCATCGGAGTGAGTTGATAAGGAACACCCGACTTGTCAATAGCATCTATAATCTTACTTACACTTTTTGAAACCGAAGCCCCTTCTCTACCATCTGCTGATGTTGGAAACATACTAAACTCTACTAATACACTTAACATATATATCCTTTATATTTTGCTTCATTTCGAAGCTAACTTTAGTCACCATAGCGGTGCAAGCGAAAAAATGGATTATTCCATTTTTGGACTATTATAAAAACGCGAAGACTAAGTCTGGAAAAACTATCACTAAACCAAGTCCTAAAAGCTGCAAAAGTATAAAAGGAACTATCCCTTTATATATCTGCATAGTTGTAATGCTATTTCCTGCTGCACCTTTTAAGAAAAAGAGTGAAAGACCAAAGGGTGGCGTTAAGAATGAAGCTTGAAGATTCATCGCTATTAACACTGCAAACCAAATAGGGTCTATGCCAAACGCAGCCATTACTGGAACTAGTATCGGCACTATAATAAAACTTATCTCAATAAAGTCTATAAAAAATCCTAATATAAAAATACTAAGCATAGATACAGCTATAAATATCCAAACATTCCCGATATCTTCACTGAAAAACTCTAAAATAAGGTCGCTTCCACCAAGTTCATTAAAAACAAGACTAAAGGCCGTAGCCCCGATAAGAATCATAAATATCATTCCAGAGAGCTTCATAGTGTCAAAAAGTGCATACTTAATCATCTCTATGTTTAAAGTTTTGTTTATAGCAGAAAGTAATACTCCACCTACAACACCAAAAGCTGCTGATTCAGTAGGTGAAGCGATCCCTGCAAATATACTTCCCAAAACACTCACCATAAGTAAAAGAGGTGGGATAATAGCTTTTATAAGATCTAAGAGAGTCACACTATCTTCTATCTCAAGTGCTGGTGCATCTTCTTTTCTTATATAGGCACGAGTCAAAATATAAATGATATAAAGAGAGACAAGAGTCATACCTGGAAGCATCGCACCCATGAACAACTCTCCTACACTTACACTCATCACATCACCTAAAATTATGAGAATAATAGAGGGTGGTATGATTTGACCAAGAGTACCACTTGCAGCTATAGTCCCTCCTGCTAGTGATTTGTCATAGCCCGCGTTTAACATCAAAGGAAGTGCTATAACACTCATCATTACAACTGATGCTGAGACTATACCAGTCGAAGCTGCTAAAATGGCTCCAACAAGAACAACACTGACTCCAAGTCCACCTCGTACACCTTTAAACATAGAACTCATTGAGATAAGAAGCTTTTCTGCCATTCCCGACTTCTCTAAAATAAGTCCCATCATGATAAACAGAGGAACAGCCATCAATGTAGTGTTGTTCATAATCCCATAGATTCTAAAGGGTAAAATGTTAAAGACTTCAAAACCCACATCAGGGATAAAAAATGCGAAGATCATAGCCACACCACCAAATGCAAATGCCACGGGAATACCTATAAGAAGAAGCAAAAGAGCAATAACAAACATAACTAAAGCTATCATAGGGAGCCCAACTTTTTCACTTCTTTATAAAGTGACTCAAAAGCTTGGAGTGCTACAAATGCAAATGAGAGTGTCATAAGAGATTTAACTACCCATCTGTGAGTGAGTCCACCAGGGTCAGAAGAAGCTTCATTTTGAACGAAACTGAGTTCTACAAAACTAATACCAATGTAAATTATAAGAAAAGAGAGAGGAAGAATAAAAAAAACTATACTTATTATATTTACTATTGTTTGTGTTTTAAGAGAAAATTTATCGTAAAAAATATCAACCCGAACATGAGAGTTGTGCTTTAACGCATATGAAATTGAGAAAAGTATGACTACATCAAAAAAGTGCCACTCTAACTCTTGTAGTGCTGTAGACCCACCTGCAAAAAGATAACGATTTGTTGCATCATATACTATGAGCATAACCAGAAGAGTTAAGATAAACGCTGTGACATATGATAGAGAATTAACTATTTTTTCTATCATAATCTCTATCTATATAAAGTTAGGTGCATCATTCGCAAAAAGAATGATATCGCCCGCTTTTGTTTGATTTCCTAAAACAGCAGTTAGTGAAGACTTGTCTGCTAACATTACTTTGTTTTTAACATTCAAGTTTTTATTAAACAGGTCAGCATTTAAAGAACCTGTCACTATCACGATATCAAAAACTTCATTGATGGCGTTTATAAGTTTTAAGTTTAACTCATCAGTGCTTTCAACAAGTCCTGGTGTCACTATAACTTTTTGTCCACCTTCATGAAGAGAACAGAGCCTAACTCCTTCAAGCATACCGTCGATATTGCCATTATAGCCATCATCTAGTATGAGTTTTCCACCTGCTTTGATCATCTGAAGTCTATGCTCTACTGGCTCTAGAGACTTCACAGCTTCTTGAACCTCTTCGTTAGTCATCCCAAAGCTTTTTGCAAGAGCAATTGCAACAGCGATATTCATCGTCTGAAACTCACCTAGCACATCAGTATGAAAAGGGATAACTTCTCCATCTAAAACTAGTTCAAAGTCTATACCATCTAAAGTGGCGTTCACATTTTGAATCTCATCTCCAAAAAATGTCACTTTATCATGAGGTTCATCAGTTACAGATGTATGTATAAAAGCCTTCTCCAAACGCGGAGACTGCATAAGTTCTAACTTTGTTGCAATGATATTTTCAAGAGTTTTGAAGTACTCTATATGAGCTTCCCCTACTCTTCCTACCACAACTCTCTGAGGCTCTACAAAAGTAGCTATATCATATATATCACCGCGTTCTCTTGCTCCAGCTTCACAGACATAAATCTCAGTATCTTCGGGGAGTGAATTATTTATATCACCCATTATTCCACCAAGGGTATTTATACTTCTTGGTGTTGCATAAACATTAAACTTCTTTTGAAGTATCTGAGCCACAAAATTTTTGATACTAGTTTTTCCATAACTTCCTGTTATGGCAATAGTTTGTAACTCTTTCATAGAAGATAGTTTTCTTTTTGCCTGTTTCTTATAAACCATAAAAAGGTACTTTTCAATGATGTATGAACCTATGTAAGCTACTGCTAAAGGCATAATAACGCCATAAGTAGCACAGGCATCCTTAAGTGTACAGAGAACATTTTGAAAGAGTGTAAGACCTATAAGTAAAATAAGAAAACGTTTTACACGCCAAGTAAGTACTAGTTTTTTATCAAGTCTCTTATGCCAAACTAGTACCGCAGGTAAAACAGCAAATAGAAAAAATATAACAAAAAACTTTCCAGTTGTATAGTAAGCTATAAATGGAATAATAAAGTAGATTATATGCCACTGTGGTTTATGATGTTTCAAAATCACACGAGAGAGACTATAGTTATACCACTGAAGGTTAGTTATGAGGTACCAACCAAGAAGAGTTACAAACAAGGCATTTGTTGCAAATGCCACTAAAGTTTCATAATTTTCCATTTAGTGTGCCAACAGTGCTAAAAAAGTTTCTTCTATTTTCTTAGATACATCTTCAGGATGCTTCATAAAGAAGTAATGATCACCTTCATAGACTTCAAGTTTAGAATCTTTTACAAGTTCATTTATTTTTGATGCAGAAGAGAGTGGTGTTGCTGTGTCATACTTACCCCAACATAGAAGTGCTTTTCCATTGAAGTGTGAGAACTCACTACTGAAGTCTTCATTTACAACTCTTTTAAAAGTTTCATACATTGGTTTACTTAGTTTTTTTGCGTCTTCTGCGACAAAGATACAACGTAACTTTCTTAAACCAATCATATTAAATACTTTTGTTGCAGCTATTTTTAGCTGTATATTTAAAGGCTTAGTAATGTATATACCTGCACTAGCGACTAAGACAAGAACTTTTGGATTGAGCAAAAGTGCTACTTTACCACCAAAAGAGTGTCCAAGAACAATATCTTTAGAAGCATTCACATGAATCATAAAGAGTTCAACTATTCGTGCGACATCAGATGTTTGGAGTGATGTTGGGCAAGTTGAGTTGCCAAAACCTGGTAAATCTATATAAATATGTCTAAAACTATCCATAAAAGGTGAGAAAGTTTGTTTCATAAGGCCTTTATTACTTCCCCAACCATGTAATATAATGACATCAACTTGTGCATCTGGATTTATGATTTCATAGCTGATATCAAAAGTGTGTTGATTATACTGGATAGACTTTTTTGCCATTATTTACCTTTTGCTTGAGAGATTGAGTGAATATACTCATACGAAACTTTTACTCTATTTTGACTTGGAAGAGAGGAAGCAAGTGCTTCTAAAGATGAAGGAAAATCTTCAAAAAGATAGTTACCCATAGAACCTGGAATAGGGTTTATCTCATTTAATAAAACCTCTCCATTGACTACAAAAAAGTCACATCTTATGAGTGCACCTTCAAAAAGTCCACGATAGACTTTTTCAAAACTACTTTTTAGTTTTTTAATCAACTCTTCATCTATATCTGCTTTTAAAACTTGTTCACTTCTTGAAAAGTCCATATATTTTTTTTCAAAATCTAGAAATTCTTCCTTGTTTGGCTCTTCAACTATAGAAAAATGAATCTCTCCGTTTGCCATATAACCTGCAAGGTTATACTCTTTTACACCTTCTATAAAAGGTTCTACTAAAAGTGCACTGTCATACTCAAAGCCTACATCTAATGCATAGTCTAGTTTTGACTCCTCTTTTACTATACTAACACCTATTGAACTTCCTAGAGTAGCTGGTTTTATGATCATAGGAAAATCAATATCTATATTTTTCATATCATCAGTTGTTACAACATCATAAGCAACACTTTTAACACCTATAGCTTCACATAAGTACTTTGTATAGCGTTTATCATAAGAGAATGTACAAGCCTCTTTTCTAGGCCCTATATATTTGATGTCATAAAAGTCTAGTAAAGATGCTATAGTTCCATCTTCACCATCTCCACCATGAATAAGGTTTAAAACAGTATTTTTGTGCTCTTTAGTTGAAAACATACTTTTTTGAATAAATGCACCATTACTAAGTCTGAGTTCTGGCATTTTTTTATGCTCTTGCTTACTAAAAGTAGTTGCTTTCATTTTCTGTGGATCTATAAGATAAAACTTATGATCACCATCACAAAATATAAAACTCAAATCAAAACTTCTTAGCTTCTCTTTTAATGTTATCGCACTTACAATACTAATCTCATGCTCAAAACTTGCACCACCAAATAAAATAGTTAATTTCAATATATATTTCCTTTTAAACTGTCTGTAGTAATTTAAGGGCATCTTTAACAAGAGAAGCTGTGTCTTCTCCACTACATGCACTTAATGCTTTACTAATTTTGTCTTTTTTGAAGCCTAAAGACTCTAATGCTTCACTTGCTTGATTAAACGCCATTGAGGCTGAAGGAGTATCTCCAGATGCTAATATCTCTTCAGAGAAGCCATTAAGCTCTACAAGTATACGCCCTGCACTTTTTGGACCTATGCCTGGAACTTTTTTAACACCGTTTACATCTTTGTTATTTACAACTGTAGCAAATTGAGAGGGTGTATATGTTGAACAAATTGCCATTGCTACTTTAGGACCTACACCATTGATTTTGATGAGTCGTAAAAACATCTTTTTCTCACTCATATCCATAAATCCAAAAAGAAGAGAAGCATCTTCTCTAATTATCTGTGAAGTAAATAAAGAAGCTTCAACTTTTGGTAGAGCAGCAAATGTTTGTAATGAGATAAACACTTCATACACTATTCCCTTAACATCTATATGTACAAAAGAAGGCTCTTTATATACTATATTACCATTTACACCTACTATCATTCACCCATCGCTTCTATCATAAATTCTCCATCTTCTAGTTCTACTATTCCAAAAATCTTCTCTTTTGAACCTTCGGCTGGTTTATAGATCAACTCCATAGGAGGTTCCACTAGTCTAAACCTGATTTCGTTGTAACCAACCCATCTATCTCTGTTGATTACTCTTGCATCTAAGATGTTATCTTGAAATGTAGATGTTTTTGCTGTTTGTAGACCTAACTGGTCTTTTTTTACTTCTATCTCTCTTTGAAGTTCTTTTAGTTTCTCTTGCATATGAGTAAATTGTTTATATTTTTTAATAAAAGATCCTGGCATTTTTACACCGTTCTTTTTGTAATGTAGCAATCTTTTTTTGATATCTAAAAAAGATGCAGTTCCATCTTTGATAAATTGTGTGTATTTACTTATCTCTTTAGTAAGGCTTTTAATATCAGTTTCTAGAGCTGTGATAGTATCTTTGTTATCAGTCAGTCTTTCTTGCACACTTTTTTTCATAACTGGATCTATTATGAAAGTATTTTCACTTCCTTGTAGTCTTTGAATCTCTATACGTTTTGTTGCAGAAGCTGTGACATGTGAAGCACAAATCTCAATATCAATCTCTTTTGCACTTATCTTTCCACCTAGAGCTTGAGTGATTTCAACTATGTTACCATCAACTTCACCATGTTCAAGACGAGTAATTTTGATATTTTTTCCATAAGCTTTTCCCTTATGAACATTTATATCGAGTTTGTCAGCTTTTATAACTGCATTTTTATGAGTTTGTCCACCTATAGTTGCCCTTAATGCTTTGACATTTGCATTTGAACCGACATTACCATCGATATCTATCTCAGTAACCTCAACACTCATTCCCGTACCGATAGCATCTTTTACAGAATCAGTCTCTTTTACATTTAAAGAAACATCAGAGTCCACTCCACTATTTATAGAGCCTGTAGTTTTAAAACTAATCTGACCAACATCCATATCTGTTTTTATAAGGTATACATTATCTTCAAAAGCTATATAACCATTTTCTTTTGCTCTATATTCTATAGAATCATCACCACTATTTACACTGATAGTATCATTTACACCAAAAGTAACTTCATGTGCCACTACTGGTTCAGTTGGTTTCATAAACTCACCACGGCAGTTTCTACCTGCTATACCTAGTCTTGGCTTGATATATTCGATTAGAAGTTCATTTTCTTTAACACTCTGAATAAAACCACGAGAAGCATAGTCTACTTTTGTATTTTCATCTACTTCACTTTTCTCTTCATAATGTAAAACAATTTTATCATCTGTAGTCTTTGTAGGTTCAAATCCTTCAGCTATTAAGAGAGTTTGTGCTTTATCGTATTCTAGGTTCTCGGCTACACGAACCTCTGCAACAATTTTAGATATAACATCTTTGAGCATCTCATCAAAAATATTTATTAATATTCCTGCTCTTACCTTTCTTTTGTTTATCAAGTTTAAGAGATCTTCACTTAGAACTGCTGAGTATTTTATTTTTGAACCTGCTGCTATACTCAAATAAACTTTACATTTTGTAGCATTAGCGCCTACTGCAATTTTCAAAGCAGGACATGGAGTATATGTCTCTTTAGTAGGTGAAAATATTTCTATTTCATAGGTCTGCTTTAGCTGAAAGTGCGGGTTTAAGAGTGCTGTTTGGTCGTCAAGCTCATAGAGTTCATCATTACTAACACTCTCCCACTCAGTCTCTTTAGATCCATCATTCATACGAGTATATGTTTGTACTTCAAGAAGGTTAAAGTCTAAAGTATCTACTTTTACTTCATAACTTTTAGCTATTTGTGATAGCTCTTTTGCAACATTTTGAGTACGAATAACTGTTGGTTTTATTGTTTTAATTAAAGGTGATTTTTTTTCTTTAGAACCAAATAATGCCATACATAAACTACCAAAGTTGATTTTTAAAATTAATTAAGGCTTTATCTTAACCAAATATTTGTTAAAATCATGTAAAAATTATAAAATCTCTATAAAGAAGCCTATGTTTAAAGCAATATTTACCAATAGTTTCGGAATTTTAATCTCAAGAGTCTTAGGATTTTTTAGAGACCTTTTAACTGCATCTGCTCTTGGTGCAAACATATACAGTGACATCTTTTTTATAGCATTTAAACTTCCAAATCTATTTCGTCGTATCTTTGCAGAGGGGGCTTTTACACAAGTTTTTATACCTGCATTTGCTCGAACAACACACAAGGCTATTTTTTCAGCAAACATCTTTTTAATATTTGTTTCCATCATACTCTTAATAACTCTACTTGTAAACATAGTTCCTGAGCTTTTTACCAAAGCCATAGCAGTTGGTTTTACTGGGGAGACTTTAGAGATAGCAGCACCCTATGTTGCTATCAACTTCTGGTACCTACCCTTAGTCTTTGCTATGACTTTTTTAAGCGGAATGCTGCAGTATAAACATCACTTTGCTACGACAGCGTTTAGTACAGCACTACTAAATCTTTCTCTCATTGCTGCACTCTTTTTAAGTCAAAACAAACCTGAGAGTGAGATAGTCTATTATCTAAGTTACGGTGTTGTGCTTGGTGGTATTTTACAGCTTGTAGCACATATTATTGCCATACAGAAGCTCGGACTTATGAAACTTCTTTATGGCGGATTTAAACATCTAAGAGTTAAAAGCAAACTTATCAAAAAAGATACGAGAAAATTTCGTAACAACTTCTTTCCAGCCATGTGGGGAAACTCCACCGCTCAAGTCTCTGCATTTTTAGATACTTTTTTAGCTTCGTTTCTTGTCACTGGTTCTATCTCTTATCTCTACTATGCTAACCGTATCTTTCAACTCCCACTCGCTCTTTTTGCCATTGCAACTTCTATAGCTCTTTTTCCAAGAGTAGCACGATATATACGAAATAAAGATGAGAGCCAAGCCAAAGCTTTTATGAGTAAGGCTTTTTGGTTTTTAGCTTTTTTACTCACTGCGAGTACTATAGGCGGCATCATTCTCTCAAGAGAGATAACATGGTTACTTTTTGAAAGAGGTGCTTTTAGTGCCGAAGATACGGCAAACACAACAGCTGTCCTACAGATGTACATGATAGGTCTTTTACCATTTGGCCTTCAAAAACTCTTTGTCTTATGGCTCTATGCAAAAGAGATGCAGGGTAAGGCTGCAAAGATAGCGACCTACTCACTCGCTACTTACATACTTATCGCCCTCTCCCTCATCTCTCCTATGGGAGTGAGTGGTTTAGCCCTTGCTAGTACCACTGGTGGATTTGTGAGTTTCATTTTCACTATTCGTGTTTTTGGGATAGAAAACTTTTTAGATATTATTCGCTCTAAAAAGCTTATATATTTACTCTTCTCTTCAATTCTCTTAGCAGTTCTCCTTTTGAGTTTTAAAGACCTTGTCTTTAATACGCTATAATAATGTTACAAACTAAAATGTAAAAAGGATATGTATGACTAGTATAACATTAGCAAGTCTCAGAGATAGTGCTACTTTTTTTAACATTGATGATATTGTAACGATTGTAAATGGTCGTAAAAAAGAGGAGATAGGGTACTTTGTGCCAAAATCTCTCAAAAAAGAGTTTGAAAAGTTCACTCTTGAGTTAGAGAGAAAACGAAAAATAGAACTTTTAAAACGAATCTCTCAAGCAGATAAAAAAGACCCTATTGGTGATGGGGCAGTTAATGATGGACTTTAAACAAAAGGATATCTGTCTTGTAAACTTTAACCCTGCTAAAGGTGGTGAGATAGGAAAACTTCGACCAGCTATCATCATGAGTGCAAATGATGACATTGAGATACTTAATACAGTTATAGTAATACCTCTCTCAACTGTAATAGAATCCAATGCCATGCCTTATAGATACAATATCTCTAAACGCGACAAACTAGAAAAAGATAGTGATGCTTGTATCTATGAGATTCGTGCACTCTCAAAAACAAGGGTTAAAGAGAAGTTAACTCATATAACACATAAAGAACTTACAGTTATAAATGATGCACTTTGCCAAATACTCAAATAACAAAAACTTCTAAACTAGGAAAATATTAATGCTTATTTACGATTCAGTACAAAAAACAAAACGCGAGTTTACTCCACTCGAGAAAGGAAAAGCATCACTCTATGTATGTGGTCCTACAGTTTATGATGATGCACACTTAGGTCATGCAAAGTCGGCTTTAGTATTTGATCTGCTTACTCGCGTTTTAAAAGCAAATGGCTACGATGTAACTTACGCTAGAAACATCACGGACATAGATGACAAAATCATCAAAAAAGCAGTAGAGCAAAACAGAGACATCAAAGAGATTACAGACTTCTATACCGCCGCGTTTCATGAAGAGATGTCAGCTATAGGTGTAGCTCGTCCTGACATTGAGCCAAAGGCTACAGAGTCTTTAAACGCCATGTATGAGATGATTCAAAAGCTCATAGACAAAGGTCATGCTTATCCTACTTCTGAAGGTGATGTTTACTTTGATACTGCTAGTGATAGTGAGTACCTAACTCTCTCTGCTCGTGTTCAAGATGAAGATGACAAACAAGAGAGAGTTGAGTCTTCATCTCTAAAGAAAAACGCGGCTGACTTTGCACTTTGGAAGTCGGTCAAGGATGGTAGTGTAACATTTGACTCTCCTTTTGGAGCAGGTCGTCCAGGTTGGCACCTAGAGTGTTCTGCGATGATAGAAAAACACCTTGCAAAACCCGACACTGCGTTTGCAGTAGACATTCATGGTGGTGGAGCTGACCTACTTTTCCCTCACCATGAAAACGAAGCGGCACAAACAAGGTGTAGCTCAAACCATGCACTTGCCGCCTACTGGATACACAACGGTTTTGTAAACATAGATGGCGAAAAGATGTCTAAGTCTTTAGGCAATAGCTTCTTCTTAAAAGATGCTCTTAAAGAGTACGATGGTGAAGTGCTACGTTTTTACTTACTCAGCACTCACTACAGAAGCAACTTCAACTTTAACACTGAAGACTTGGCAACCGCTAAAAAAAGACTAGACAAGATTTATAGACTTAAAAAACGTCTTTTTGGTTTTTCAAAAAAACTTAAAGCTCCTGTCTTTGAAGCTAATGTCCTAGGTGCTTTATATGACGACTTAAATATTTCTGTAGCATTAGCTTTTATTGATGAAATGGTTTCTGATTCTAATGACTCTTTGGATAATCAACCTAAAAATAAGCTACTAAAGATGGAAGCTAATTCAAACCTTGCGTTTTTAGAAGAGCTTTTAGGCTTTGGTGTTAAAAACCCTTTTGAGTACTTTCAGTTTGGAATGGATGAGACTACAAAGGAGCAGATAGCTACTCTTATGGGTAAACGCGATGAGGCAAAAAAAGAGAAAAATTTTGAAGAGTCTGACAGACTTCGTGATGAGATTTTAGCTTTTGGTGTTACTCTCATGGATACTCCAGCAGGAACTTTTTGGGAAAAAATATAGTTTGATTAAGAGTAAATACTTTTTTCTTATACTTATGTTTATGACAACTCTACTCACTGCAAAAACCATAGCAGAGATACCCGAAGCTTCGGGTATCTGTTATATCGCTAGTACAAAAACTCTTCTAGTTGCAAATGATGAAGGCTGGTTGTATGAAATCACTCCCAAAGGGAAACTAGTACGAAAGAGATATATTGGGAAGTATGATTTAGAGGGAATTAGCTACTCCAAAGACAATGATGAACTCTATCTTGCAAACGAAGCAAAAAACTCTATATTAGTAATGAACAGATTCACTTTCGAGGTTAAAAAAGAGATAAAAATCAAAAAAAAGTTCAAGGGTAAAGAAGTTTTTGGCGACTCAAAAAAAAGTGGTATCGAAGCCATCGCTTTTTTTAATGGTGAACTCTATCTCTCACATCAAGCGTCTCATGTTTTCAGAGTTGGCTCACTCAAAAAGAATAAAACAAAAATAACAGAAGTTTACAAACATGGATATAAAGACATAGCGGGACTCGCATTTAGGGATGGCTTTTTATATATGCTGAGTGATAAAAAAAACCTTCTTATAAAATACGACATAAAAAAGAAAAAAACGCTTCAAAAAATCAAACTTCCAAAGTTTGCACAAGAAGGCATCTGTTTTGATGAAAAAAACAATGTTTACTTTGCAGATGACAATGGTCATGTTTTAAAGTTTAAGATCAAAGAATTAGGCATAAAGAAGTAAGATACAAAACATATACAAGGAAAATATAATGAAATTCAAAATAATAAAAGCTCTACTTTTAAGTGGATTTATTACTATGTCACTACTAGCAAATAACTCAGACTTAAAAACAAAAATCGAGAACCTACCTATGATAAAGAGTAACAAAATCAAAGTTATGTCACTATTAACACAAAATGGTGTGCATCAGTTTAAAGGTACTGTATTAGGGAAAAAAGGTGTAATTATTGAGGGGTTTATCACAGGAGACTTGAAAACACTTATGCTTGGTAAAGCCTATGATGTTATCAATAGTACTGAACTCGTTATGCCATACGACTTAGACATCAAAAAGTTGAAAAGTCTAGCAGCCTACAAAACAGGAAATGGAAAAGATGAGTATTTTGTTTTTACAGATCCTGAGTGTCCATACTGTCAAAGACTAGAAAAACAGATAGTTTCTCTCAAGAAAAATGTAACACTATACACTATCCTTTTCCCACTCAACTTTCACAAAAACGCGAAGAGCATGTCTCGATATATTTTAAGTAGAAAAACAAATGATGAAAAAGCGAAGGCTATGAAAGAGATCTCTAATAAAAGTACAATATTTCAAACTGTAAAGTACTCAGAAAAAGAGAGAGCTGCTCTTAATATCCTAATTGATTTAGCTCTTAAAGAAGCAAATAGAATCGGTATAAACTCAACGCCAACTATTTTAAATGCAAAAGGTTTCAAAGTAGCACCACAGGCGGTAATAAAATAATGGCAATGAGTATCAAAGACTTAAGAGAACACATAGAGTTAAGTTCTCAAAACACAGATGAAGAGTTTAAACGCTTATTTCACGGTAGAGGTGGACTTTATGAAGGTTGGAGACATCTTACTGTCGATTCTATAGATTCGATTTTGAGTGTTGCACTCTACTTTGAAGAGCCAAGCGAAGCTGAACTTGTAAAGATGTTAGTGGTGTTTACAGAAGCCTCAAACTACACTACCCTAGTAGTTCAGAGAAGATATATCAAAGGAACAACTAGTGAGGTTTTAGTTGGTGAACTTAGCGATGACATCTATGTTGTAGAGAATGGAATGAAGATAAAACTAAACCTTCTAAACAACAGAAACTCTGGTTATTTTCCAGATATGAAATATGGTCGTGAGTTTGTTAGAGAAAATGCAAAAGACAAAAGAGTACTCAATCTTTTCTCTTACACCTGTGCCTTCTCTCTGGCTGCAAAGTTTGGTGGAGCCTACGAGGTTATAAATGTAGACATGAGTAAAGGTGCTCTTTCAACTGGAAAAGCAAACCATTCCCTCAATGCCATAGATCCTAGAGGTATTAGTTTTCTGCCATATAACATTCTTAAGTCTTTTTCCTCTTTAAAACGCAAGGGTCCTTATGACATGATTATCATCGATCCACCAAGCTTTCAAAGAGGAAGTTTTGAAGCTACAAAAGATTATGAAAAAATCATAAAAAAGCTAGAACAAATTGCGACTGACGACTGTATCGTACTTGCCTGTCTTAACTCTCCCGAACTAGAATCAGACTTTATCATCGAGATGATAAAAGAGTTTGCACCGAGTTTTGAATTTGTGAGAAGACTTGCAAACGTAGAAGAGTTTGCAAGTGCAGATGAAGATAGAAGTTTAAAAAACTTACTTTTTAAACGAAAAGTAGACTAGTTTTTAGGGAACTTCTGCATAACCTTAGATACAACTTCGTTGATATACTTTGTTTTTTCATCAGGAGTTGAACTATCTCTACTTAACTCATCGTTAGCACTTCCGCGCCAAACAATCTTGTTCGTTTTTGGATTGAGTGCATCGATAACAAGGCTACCCTCTAACCATCTATACGTACTAGGTCTCTCAACCATAACAGTTCCATAGCCACGACCATAACCACCAAACCCTCTTCCATAACCATATCCACTATAACCAACCATCTGATAGTCACTTCGTATGTCAGACATCTGCTGAACATTTACATGAAAAACGAAAACTAACTCTGCTTCTTTCTCTGAAACTTCTCTGTAGCTCTTTTTCTCTAAAGAAGCTCTAATGGCGTTTTTGACTCTATCGTTCATTAGAGTATTACTTCCCTCTTTACTACTATGAACTATCGCGTATTTCGTCTGATTTGTGAAATCATACTCTGTGTCATAATCAACATTAACTTTAAGTGTTGAACAGCCACTTACTACAAATAGTAGAGTTATTATTAAAAATATTTTTTTCATCGAAAATTCCTTTATCATATTATTAGTATAATTTTAGTATAATTTATTTAAATTCTTCATAGGTATACTCAAAAAATGATAAACTATAACTCCATAAAGCCTCTACTTTTCAAACTACAACCTGAAAATGCTCACCATGTTGCTGCTTGTTTTTTACAACTACCAAACATCTGTCAACTCCCTTTTAACTCATTTTTAGAGTCTCACTTTATTAATGATGAGATTTTAAACCAAGAGATATTTGGTCGTACTTTTTTAAACCCTGTAGGTCTTGGGGCAGGTTTTGACAAAAACGCCACTATGATTCGTGGTATCCAAACTCTAGGGTTTGGTTTTACTGAAATCGGTACTGTTACACCAAAGCCTCAAGATGGAAACCCTAAACCTCGTATGTTTCGTCATATAGAAGAAGAGACTCTTCAAAATGCTATGGGCTTTAACAACGAAGGTGCTTATAAGGTCATCAAACGCCTTAAAGAGCGTTTTCCGTTTACTACTCCTATCGGTGTTAACATCGGGAAAAACAAAGTAACTCCTGAAAAAGAAGCGATAAGCGACTACACTCACCTTATCAAAGCCTTTGATGGTTTAGGTGACTACTTTGTTATCAACATCTCTTCTCCAAACACTCCAGGACTTCGTGACCTACAAAATGAAGCTTTTATCGGAGAACTTTTTAAACAGGCTAAAGCACTAACTAAGATGCCGATACTTCTTAAAATAGCTCCAGATATGGAGATAGATGATGCTGTAGCTCTTACTAAGATGGCAGTAGAAAAAGGTGCTGATGGTATCATCGCTACTAACACGACTATAGACTACTCACTTGTAAAAAGTCCAAAAGATATCGGTGGACTTAGTGGTGCTGTACTTAAAGAAAAAAGTTTCAAAATATTTGAAGCTATAGCTAAAGAGTTGTATGGTAAAACTACTCTAATTTCTGTAGGTGGAATAGACTCTGCTGAAGAAGCATACAGACGTATCAAGGCTGGAGCTTCACTTGTGCAGATCTATAGCGGTATCGTTTTTCACGGTCCAGATATGATAATGAACGTCAATAAAGGTCTTATAGAACTTTTAAAAGCTGATGGATACACAAACATAACACAAGCGATTGGCGCTGATAGAACATAATATGAAAATATTTTTAACAATAATACTAACTTTAGGAACTTTAATGGCATCTTCACTACCAAAGTATGAAACAAAAACTCTAAAAAATGGACTACAAATAGTTGTAATTCCACTTGAAAATGAAACAAATGTAATAAGTACAGATATCTTCTACAAAGTAGGAAGCCGTAACGAAGTTATGGGGAAAACTGGTATAGCACATATGCTTGAGCATATGAACTTCAAAAGTACAAAGAACCTTCCAGCTGGAGAGTTTGACAAGCAGGTAAAAAGCATCGGTGGCGTTAACAATGCATCTACATCTTTTGACTATACACACTACTACATCAAGTCAAGCAGTGACAATCTCAAAAAATCTATAAATCTTTATGCTGAGTTGATGAAAAACCTAAACCTAAAAGATGAAGAGTTTCAACCAGAACGCGATGTAGTAACAGAAGAGCGTAGATGGAGAACTGATAATAATCCTCTTGGATATTTATACTTCAGACTCTTTAACAATGCATATCTTTACCATCCATACCACTGGACTCCGATAGGCTTCATGAATGACATAAGAACTTGGACTATAAACGACATCAAAGACTTTCACAAGACTTACTACCAACCAAATAATGCTATTCTTATGGTAACTGGTGATGTAGATCCTAAAGAAGTTTTCAAACGTGTAAAAAAAGCCTTTAGTGACATCAAAAACAACGGTGAGATTCCAGCTGTTAAGTTTGTAGAACCAGAACAAGATGGTCCAAAAAGAGTTACAGTTCATAAAGAGAGTGAAGTTGAGATGTTAGCTATCACTTTTCATATCCCAGACTTCAAAGATAAAGATCAAGTAGCACTAAGTGTTATCAGTGAGATTCTTTACTCTGGAAAAAGTTCACGTCTTTATAAAGAGCTTGTAGATAAGCAGCGTTTAGTCAACAGCGTTTATGCTTACAATATGGAAAACATTGATCCAGGTCTCTTTATATTTATGGCGACTTGTAACCCTGGTGTAAAAGCTGAACAAGTAGAAGAAGAGCTTATCAAGCAGATAAACCTTATGAAAGAGACAAAGGTTACAAAAGCAGAACTTGAAAAAGTAAAAATAAATACGAAGTCTGATTTTGTACACTCTTTAGAGAGTTCAACTTCTGTTGCAAACCTTTATGGTTCATACTTAGTTCGTGGAGATATAACACCACTAATGACATATGAAGATGATGTTAAAGCTATAACTGCTAAAAAAGTTCAAGAAGCTGCTAAAAAGTACTTCAACTTTGACAAGTCAACAACACTTATCCTTAAAAAAGGCGAGTAGTATTGCAAAAGAGTAAGGTCTACTATCTTCCTGCTCTTTTACTAGGGATTCCTCTTTTTTTATATATAGATAGTCCCTACTTCGCTCACTATTTTAAAGACTCCCAACACCTTGCAACCCTTTTAGTTGGTTTAGTCTTTTTATACCTCTATAAACGCAGTAACTCTAGAACAAGAGCTATTATGCTTATTGGTATAGTTGTTGGTCTTTTGGGTGAGTTTCTCTTCTCAAAAGTTCTTGGCATGTACCACTATAGACTTGACAATATTCCTTTATGGGTAGGCTTTGGACATAGTCTTATATTTGCCTCTGTACACCGCATCATACGAAGACCACTTTTTTTAGAACATAAACAAAAAATTCAAAACTATTCTGTCGCATTTATAGCCATCTATGCCTCTGCTTGGTTTGTTTTTGCAAACGACTTGTTTGGATTTATAACAACATTAGCTTTTTTAGCTATGCTCTTCATAGTAAAAAAATCAAGAATGTTTTTTACTGTCATGTTTCTTATAGTCTGTTATATAGAGATCATAGGAACAACTATGCTTACATGGTGGTGGCCACCTACTCTAATGGGTACCTTTGATACTCTAGTGAGTGCAAACCCACCAACTGGAGTAGCAATATTTTACTTTCTTTTCGACTTTGTAGTTCTACATACCTACTTAGCTCTTAATCCAAAAACAAAGAAAAGATATAACAGACAAAAAGTTATCTAAATGTTTTTTCGCTATAATTGCGCTAATTTTAATACACTATAAAAGGTAAGATACATGGATATAGTTACAGGTTCTTCAACCGCTCTTATAACTCCATTTAAAAATGGAAAACTTGATGAGCAGTCTTATGCTGCACTTATACAGCGTCAAATTAACAACGGCATGGATGCAGTTTGTCCTGTTGGAACAACTGGAGAGAGTGCTACTCTTTCATCAGATGAAGACAAACGCTGTATGGAGATTGCTGTAGAAGTATGTAAGGGAACTTCAACAAAAGTTCTTGCAGGTGCTGGAAGCAACTCAACTTCAGAAGCAATTCTTGCTGCTAAAAATGCACAAGATTGTGGTGTTGATGCTATTTTCTCAGTAGCTCCATACTATGTTAAGCCTTCTCAAGAGGGACTATACCAACACTATAAAGCAATTGCGAGTTCAGTTGCTGAACTTCCATTTATGCTTTACAATGTACCTGGACGCAGTGTTGTAGATATCTCTGCAGATACAGTAATCAGACTTTTTGATGACCTTCCAAATATCTATGGTATCAAAGAAGCTACTGGTTCATTAGAGAGAACTGTAGAACTTCTTTCTCGTAGACCTGACCTTAAAGTATTTTCCGGTGATGATGCTATTGACTATCCTATACTTGCTAATGGTGGTGCTGGTATCACTTCTGTTACTTCTAACCTTATGCCTGATATGAAGTCTGAACTAGTTAGACTTGCACTTGCTGGTGATTTTGCAGGTGCAAAAGCTATCAACGATAAGCTTTATCCTCTTAACTCAGTTATGTTTTGTGAAGCGAATCCTATGCCTATAAAAGCGGCTATGTATATCGCTGGACTTATCGATACTTTAGAGTATAGACTTCCACTTGTTGCACCGAGTGCTGAGAGTATGAAGAAAATCGAAGAAGTTATGAAAAATTACGACATTAAAGGACTATAGAAATGAGCGAACAAACAATGAAAGGTAAGACACTATTTATCTCTGGTGGTACTCGTGGTATCGGTAAAGCTATCGTTTACGAGTTTGCTTCAAAAGGTTGTGATGTGGCGTTTACATATGCTTCATCTGCTGACACTGCAAATGAAATCATCGCTGATGTTGAATCTCAGTACGGTATCAAAGCAAAAGCTTATAAACTAAACATTTTAGAACCTTTAACATACAAGGATGTATATAAAGAGTTTGATGAAGATTTTGACAGACTTGACTACTTCATCTCAAACGCTATCATCTCTGGTCGTGCTGTTGTTGGTGGTTTTGCTCCATTTATGAGACTTAAACCAAAAGGTCTTGGTAACATCTACACTGCAACTGTTGAAGCATTTGTTGTTGGTGCTCAAGAAGCTGCTAAGAGAATGGAGAAAGTTGGTGGTGGTTCTATCATCTCTATGAGTTCAACAGGTAACCTTGTTTACACTCCGAACTACTCAGGTCACGGTACAAATAAAGCTGCTGTTGAGACTATGGTTAAGTATGCTGCTGCGGAACTTGGCGAGATGAAAATCCGCGTAAACGCAGTAAGCGGTGGACCAATCGATACAGATGCTCTTAAAGCTTTCCCTAACTATGAAGAGGTAAAAGCAGAAGTTGTTAAACGCTCTCCACTAAGCCGTATGGGTGACGCAACAGACTTAACAGGTGCATGTGCTTTTTTATGTTCAGATGCAGCGTCTTGGTTAACTGGCCAAGTTATCGTTGTAGATGGTGCTACCTCTTTTCAATAAACCTTTTTAACTAGGTGACATTCTCACCTAGTCATACTTCATCTTTATTCTCATAAAATCAATTTTATATATAGTTTTTTCTTGAAAATAAAAGTTTAAGAGGGAAAGTATAAAAAAATGTGTGCCGTAGAAATACGGCACACTGAGTATCAAATTTTTATGATACTAGTTTGTTACATTTGCATCAAATGTATAAGTACTATTTGTATTAGCATTTTCATCAGACATACCAGAAAAGTTAATAGTATTGCTTCCAGCTGCTAGTCCAGTATAGTTACATCCATCTAGTTGAATCACTTTTCCTGAAATGTACACATCATTTATGAAACAATTTATACCGCTGATATTTATACTTCCAGCTTTAACCACTTCACTAAAAGTAACCGTACTAGAGTTAACGTCACTACTGTTAATATCAGCGCTTACAACAAATGGAGGTATTTTATCCACTAAAATAACTTCCGCTTTATCTGCCGCATTTCCATTTAAATCTACAGCATTTGTAAAACTTAATATAGAAGCATTGTAATCGTTTGCTAACTTCATAATATTAGTAGTTGATACAATAGCAATATTTTCAGCACCACCAAAAGCAACATTGATTACTTCATTGTCTTGTGTATTAGCAACACTACTAATTACACCTGCTGTATCTCCAACTAGTGTAGCTGCACTTACATTTACCGCTTCTGTAAACCCTACGCCAAATGAACGACTTAAGTCTGCTGAGAACGTTGCATATTCAGATGCTGTATAGTGAGTAGGTAAATTTATTGGGCTAGTCGAAGTAGCATTTTGCTCATCAAGTAACTTAGTTTTTAATTCTAAGTATGGAGTACCTATCGTATAAACTGGATCTGAAGTTGAAATATTGTCATCAGCTGTACCATTTGAAAGCTCACCACTTCCACCATAAATAGCGGCTATAATCTCCCCTGATAACACGCCACCACTATATGTTGAATCTGTATCATCATTATCGTCATATGAGTACTGTAGTGCAGTTGTTGGCTTCACATTGTCACCAATTGTAAGTTCGGCAACTGTACCATTTACATCTGTAAAACTATATGGAGTCACTGTTACTTTTACTTCTACTGGTAGCCCATCAGTGTCAACAGGTAAATTAGTCAGAACCAGTTCAACGGGGGCTGTACCGTCCGCATCAACTCTTAGGTCTTCTTCAAGGTCAGTAACGGTTGCGTTTAACGCAGTGCCATTTAACTCAGTTAAGCCAATCGAAACGTTTGTATCAGTTCTAATCGCGCTTACTTCATAATAGTTAGCATTACTTGGCGTAAATTGAATACGAGCGGCGTTTTGTACAACACTATATGTAGTACCGTCGTCAACTAGTGTCTGGTTTAATAAGTTTTGAACACTTGTAGCAAATACACCTAAGTTAAAGTCAGCAATCGAACTACTTTTATTAAACATATAAACATTATTAGGCTCATCTTTAGCAACGTTACTAAAGGTCTCATTCGCTATTCTAACTTTTTGCAGACCTAGAGAGTCCTCTCTTAAAGAGTTGATGTCTTCAGCCATCTGATTAAGCGCTGTAGGCGCTAAAGCTTCGTTATTTGATTGAGAGAAAATCATTACATCAAAAGAGACGTAATCAACACCATTCTCATCTGTATAGTCATCCGTATATCCATTATCAACTAAAAAGTTAGTTTGAATATCAGTAACTTGCTGCACTGGAACTGCTATAGAGTAAACTGCGCCAGACTCAAGAGCATCCGACGTAGAGATGGAGAGTTCCTTATTTGTCGCAGCAAAACTTGTAGTTACAGTAGTCTCTAAAGCTATAGGAGCGACTACAGCTGTACCATTGCTATCAACAGTTTTAACTATAGTCACCCCCTCATTCAAACCATTTAGTAGAGTAACGTTTTCATTCATTACTACTGTTATAGGATTTTCTAAACCATCAGTACCCTCTATAAGCATGATTCCTGATTGTACTAGACTCTCAGATACTTTCATGATCTCAGGACTAGTAGCATCAGTTGCAACCATCGTCACTGTATCTAAAGTAATTAAAACACCTCCAACCACTGTATTGTCAACTAAATTATTTTCAGACTTCGTCGTGTAACCATCTTTTTCAAAGATAGCAGTAATAGTAGTCTTTCTGTCATCAGCGGCATCATTAGTATTTAACTCTCTAATTGAAACATCATTAATAGAGAAACAACCTGTTGCGTCAGTAAGAGCACTTTGATTACCAACTGATACTTTCACTCCGCTAAGCTCAAGGTTTTCACCTTCAAATAGTGAATCAGGACTTGTTAAAGTGTCAACACATCCATTAACATCACCGGCAATTACATATGTATTGTTATCCGAAACAGTGGTAGTTGTTGTATCTCCAGCATCGCCACAACCTGTCATTAACACTGCAGCAGCAGCGAAAGACATTAATCCAAATTTTGTTTTCATTTATAAATCCTTTTGTTTTATACCTATATAATAGCATTTTCATGTCACGTTTCACGTCACAAAAATATTATTATTTAAATATTATTCTAACTAAGAGGAAGTATTAAATTGTGTGACATTTTCATGAGGAAGCAGTTTTGAAGATTTATTCCATACTTATGAACCTAAACTTTTAGGCTCACTTCTTAACTTCCAAAATCCACTTCGAAAGCAGTTCTAAATCTTCCTCGCCTAAATGTTTAAACGCAGGCATTACAGCACCTTTCTCTTTCCACTGAGCTCTACTTCCATTTTTAATACTATCTATTATGCTTTTTTTCTTATTGCTATACTTGTTAGCTATAGATATAAATGAAGGTCCAACAATATTTATATCTTTTCTATGACAACTTAAACAGTTCTCTTTTCTTGCAAGTTTTTCACCTGCAGGAAGAGCATCATAAACTGCTCTCTCTTTTTGTAATGTTGAGAGCTTTTGAGGTGTGTAGTGTTCAAACATATAAGATGCTATTGCCTTAGTTTCATAATCAGTTACATTCTCTTTTTGAGAAGGCATTAGACCATATCTCTCTAAGCTTTTCTTATCGCAAAATGATTTCTCTATTGAAGGGTTTTGTACATAGTCTACTACAAACTCTATAGCCTTTAGTGTTCTCTGACTCTCATCACTAGGAGTCATAAAACTATGAACATGAAATGCGACAGACATCATAGGTGGGGCTAATTCGTCTACTGAGAGGGCCGGAGGCATCTCTAAATTATGACAAGATGCACATTTTTGTTCTAAAAGTTTTTTACCATCTAGGTTTGTTATCTCTTTTTTTTCACTACATGCAACAAAAAATATAAGTACTAAGAGTATGACAAGTTTCATTGGGATTTATTTATTGATTTTTTTATAAATTGTCAATTGGCAATCAATTTTCTTGATTAACTTTTCTGCTTCTTGAGTTGTAATTCTATGATTAACTAAAGCTTCGTGAATTTCTGTTTCTGATAGATAAGCATGGTTCACCTATTTGTCCTTTTTATAATAATTATAAGTAAGTATACTATTTTTGATTTCAATTGTAAAGTAAAAGGTTCTATTTAATGATATAAGATATACTTACATATAAGAAAAAAGGATATTAAATGCTAATAAGTGAAGAAGAATTTGCAGTTTTTGAAAAAGTTGTTTATGAGAATGATTTAAAAAAATTTAAAGAGATAGTTTTAGCTCTTGAAAATATAAATATAAAAAATAAGTATGGTTGGACTCTTTTACACATTACCATCCGTCGTGATAGAAAAGAAATGGTAGAGTTTCTGCTTGATAATGGTGCAAATATAGATGAAATTGATGGTGTAGGTTGGACTCCACTTATGGAAGCTATCATGGATGATATGACATCATTAGTAAAGCTTCTTGTAGAACGCGGTGCGGATAAGTCTATAGCAAATGCTAGAGGAGCAACTGCTCCTATGCTTGCACAAAAATTTGGTAGAACTTCTATGTATGAGTATCTCTCTTAAGAGAACTCACTTATAAATAGACTACTTACCTATTTTGTTTGCTATTTCTTCTATTTGAGCTGGTGTAAGGTCTTTAGTGTGTTGTACCATCATAGCTTTCATACCTCTTCCGTAAGTACCATCTTGGTATCCTTTAAGAGAAGAAATGATGTCAGCTTTTGACATATCTTTGATCACTAAACTTTTACCGCCAAGAGCAGCTCTCTCACCACTTTTTCCATGACACACTACACACTTTTGATAGGCATCTGCTATTAAAGTTGAACTCGCTAGTAACAGACTTGCTAAAATTATCTCTTTTTTCATACTTCACTTCCTTAGATTATATTCTATATGATGCCACCTTATACCTAAATAAGCAATAAATAGATAGAATCTCATAATTATATATTGAAGGACTTTTTTGCTAAACCTACCAAACACATTAGCATTTTTACGAATACTTTTAGCACCACTTCTTTTCTGGATTATTTTAAATGAAGAAGTGTTTGTTGAAAATGGATTTCACATCACATGGAACTACTATTTTGCGTCGTTACTTTTTGTAATCGCTAGTGCTACAGACTTTTTTGATGGCTATATAGCTAGAGAATGGGATCAAATGACTATGCTTGGTGCTATCTTAGATCCTCTTGCTGATAAGATGCTTACACTTGCAGCTTTTCTAGGTCTCATGATGAATGGTGAAGCCTCTGCTTGGGCTATATACATCATCATAGTTAGAGAGCTTTTTATCACAGGTATTAGAACAGTTGCTGTAAGTGAAGGTCTTAGCGTAAAAGCTTCTTGGGCTGGAAAAGTAAAAACAGTTGCACAGATGATAGCTATAGGCTTCTTACTTATGCATTGGCCTTTAGGAACTGAGCTTTTATGGTTTGCAGTTTTTCTTACACTTTACTCAGGTGCAGAGTACTTATGGGGCTTTAGAAAGGCTCTTTTAAAGGATGAAATCTAATGGGTATGATTGTATCACTTTTAGTTCTTAGTGGACTTATATTTTTTCATGAGTTAGGGCACTACATTGCAGCACGTATGATGGGTGTATATGTAGAAGTCTTTAGTATCGGTTTTGGTAAAAAACTTTATTCATTTACGAAATGGGATACCCAGTGGAGCATAAGTGCTATTCCATTAGGTGGATATGTAAAGATGAAAGGTCAAGATGACTCAGACCCAACAAAGAAAAGCTATGATGATGATAGTTACAATGTTAAAACGCCAACACAGAAGATATTTATCCTGCTTGCTGGGCCGGCATTTAACTTTATCTTAGCATTTTTTCTTTACTTTGGTATCGCTCTTGGTTCACCACAAATTCTCTCTCCTGTTATCGGCAGTGTTGTTAAAGACTCCCCTGCGTTTATAGCAGGACTAGAGTCAAATGACACTATCACTTCTATAAATGGTGTAAGTATAACAACGTGGAAAGAGATGGCTGAAATCATCTCAACAAGCCAAGGAACACTCTCTCTTGAGATCAAACGCCAAGGTTTTTTAGAGTATAAGTCTTTAACACCTAAGTTAAATGAGACTAAAAATATGTTTGGAGAGACTGTGCAGAAGAAGATGATAGGTATCGCTTCAGCTGGTGTTTCTCATCCACTAGAACTTAGCGCTAGCGAGACGCTCGCTTATGCAACTGAGCAGACAATATTTGCTAGTACTATGATATTTACTGGTGTTCAAAAACTCATAACTGGTGACGTTCCTGCTAAAGAGCTGGGTGGTGTTATAAGCATAGTCAAGCTTACTTCTGACGCAACTGATACTGGCTGGATGAGTGTTCTTTTCTTCGCAGCACTTATCAGTGTAAACCTTGGGGTTTTAAACCTTCTTCCTATCCCTGCGCTTGATGGTGGTCATATTATGTTTAATCTTTATGAACTACTTTTTCGTAGAGAAGCGAGTGAAGCTATCATGATAAAGTTCACTATAGCTGGATGGGTAGTCCTTTTTGGACTTATGGGACTTGGTCTTTTTAATGATATCAATAGACTTGTCGGTTAGTTTATTTTCAAAAACAATCTTTTCATTTCTTATAAAATGGTAGTATTCCCTTAAAATATTAAGGGAGTAGTAATGGAGATTAAAAACAAAGTAATTCACGGTTTTCTTGAAACGCTAAAATCAGATAAAACTAGTGTCTACTATGTCCTCTATTACACTCTTTTAGAAGGTATACTCGTACTAAGCATTCCTTTAACCTCCTCTTTTGTTATCAACTCCCTTGTCGCTCACTCTTATATCTCCCTACTAACACTAGGGGCTATCATCTCCATAATATTTATTTTTATCATTTTTTTGCGTATTATTCAAGAGTACATTATTGAGAAGTTTGAGCAGAGAGTATTTGTGAACGAGGGGTACAACATCGCTAAAAAAGCTTTTCGACTCCATGAAGAAAAACGCACTACCGAGTACCCTATAGATAAACTAATGAACTACTTTTTTGACATAACTACAGTACAAAAAATCTTTCCTATTTTCATACTCAATGGTGCCGGATTAATCATCCAAATCATCATGACACTTCTACTACTTATGATCTTTGATATGAATCTTTTTATAGGTGCTTTTATAGTTATGGTTCTTTACTTTATCGCTATAGTTTTCTTCGGGAAAAATGGTATTTTATATGCCGTTAAACGCTCAGATGCCAAACACAATGCCATTCACTTTTTACAAAAAGTACCACTTAAAGAGTTTAAAGAAGAGGAGATGCTAGAGCAGTTAGAAGAGAAACTGAGTGAGTATGTAGATGCAAGACAGAATCAATATGGCGTTCGTATCAAACAACTAGGCATTAGCTTTTTTGTTCAAGGTGTCATCATTACTGGTTTTTTTCTTCTTGGCGGATATCTTGTCATAAATGGCAAGATGCCCATAGGAGAGTTTGTCGCTGCAGAGATCATCGTCGTAACACTTATATACGCTATGAACAGTTTTGTAAAACAGCTTGATTATATCTATGATGGGATAGAGGGATTTTACAAGATAGGAAAGCTATCATCATCCTTAGATAAAAAAGAGCGTGCAGAGGCTACTTATGCGTAAAAATTCATACGAAATGATAGAACTAGAGCCCTTTGTAAAAAAAGCAAAAAACATCACTCTCTTTATTATGTTCATACTCATTTTAATGTTCTTTTTACCATGGGA
>JAYEJR010000007.1:0-18445 GCA_034660715.1 Campylobacterota bacterium
CGCGTTTACGAATTCTCATGGGGTTCCTTTGATAAGAGCTTGATCATTTTAATTTTTAGAAATTCTGCGATTATAGCTTTTTTGTTGTTAAAAAGAGGTTAACTAAGCTTTTATAAGTGCATAAATTGTGAAAGTAGTATTATGGTGACAACTAAGATAAATGGAAAGAGGTGGTTTTTAAAAACCCAGGGTTGAATGTTAAAGAACTTTTGATTTATTCCACGAAATCCAAGCCATAATCCTAAGAATGCTTTGATACTAAGAATAATCTGAAAACTACTCATACCATCTTGTGATATTTGACCAAAGACATTCAAAAACATGTAAACACCAGTAGCTACTGCTACCATAAGAGCATAGGGAACTACTTTTCTTACATGCATCATGATAGCTTCACGAGCTTTTGCATGCTCTTCATCATTTAAGGATTGTTTCATTTTAGAAAGAAAAAGGATATCAACAAAAAGAAAGCCTCCGTAGATAAATACGGAGAATATATGTATAGTGTGTATGAGGGTGTAGAGCACTAAGCTTTGTAGCCTATAGCTTTTTCAAGTGAGAGTGAACCATCAAAGAGAGTTTGTTCATCGTAAGCGTTTGCGATGAGTTGTAAACCTACTGGCATTCCATCTGCATTTTTCATGATAGGAAGTGATAGACCAGGAAGTCCTGCAAGATTTACACTTATGGTATAGATATCACTCAGGTACATTTCCATAGGAGAGGCTAGCTCACCAAATTTAGGTGCAACTTTAGGTGCAACAGGAGAAAGAATAAGATCAACACTCTCAAAGATTTTATTATATTCATCTTTGATGATATGACGAGTCTTCTGTGCTTTTACATAGTAAGCTTCATAGTATCCACTAGAGAGTACAAAGTTTCCTAGCATAATACGGCGTTTAACTTCATCACCGAAACCATTACTACGAGTGTTTATAAAAGTCTCTTCTAAGTTTTTACCTTCAACACGGTTTCCATAACGGATACCATCATAGCGAGCAAGGTTAGTAGTTGCTTCAGCAGTAGCTGTGATATAGTATGCTGAGATATCAAACTTCGCATCTATCATCTCTTTTTCTACTATAGTATGCCCAGCAGCTTTAAGTGCTTCTATAGTTTTTTCATATGCTTCTTTGATATCACTAGAAGCATTTTCAAGATACTTAGGTAAAACAGCGATAGTAAGCTTTCTATCGGGGTTTAGGTTGGGAGTGACTTTGTCATCTTTTTGTGCATTTGTAGAATCTTTTTCATCAGAACCTGCGATAATGTCATAAAGGATAGCAGCGTCTTCGACATTTTGAGTCATTGGACCTATCTGATCCAGGCTTGAAGCATATGCACCTAAACCGTAACGTGAAACACGACCATAAGTTGGTTTCATTCCCACTATACCACAGTAAGCAGCAGGTTGGCGAATAGAACCACCTGTATCAGAACCTAGAGCAGCGATAGCAAGACCAGCACCAACAGCTGCGGCACTTCCTCCTGAACTTCCACCCGGAACATACTCTGCGTTTACAGGATTAAGAGTCTTTCCATAAAAACTAGTCTCTGTAGTTGAACCCATAGCAAACTCATCCATATTCGTTCTACCAAATGGAGATAAACCAGCATCAGTTAGTTTGTTAATTACCGTAGCATTGTAAGGAGCTATATATCCTTGAAGGATATTTGAGCCTGAAGTTACAGACCAGTCTTTAACCTGAATGTTGTCTTTAATAGCGATAGGAACGCCATCTCCAACATTGTTAACATCGATATATGCATTTAAATCAGGATTAGCTTCGATTTGAGCTTTAAGGGTGTCTTTAAATTTGTTTAATTCTTCTGTACTTAACGAGAGAGCTTCTTTTAATGTAATCACTAGATTTCCTATCTATAATATTAATTGAAGTGATTATAGCTAAATCTCTATTTAAGGAGTATTAACGAAGTATCTCATGTTGATATCTGAGAGTCTATCACCCCATGCAATGTAAGTAGTTTTTCTACCCATTTGGACATATATATGGTTGCCTCCAAAGTAGTGTTCTAGTATTTCTTCTATCTTCGTAGTGTTTGGAACTGTGACTATCCAGACAAAACCGATAGCTTTTAATGAAGGAATCTCTTTAGAGCTTCGCATGATGTCTCGTAGCTCAGTCTCGATTACAACACTACCCTCAGAATCATCAAATTTTGAAGTCTCGACAAATGCTTCAAAGTTTCCTTCATCTTGGACTTTTTTCCATTTATCATGTTCATATTTTTCACTAAATGTATAATCATTTTCTGGTTTACTTTTGAGACAAAGACAATAGGAAGTTTTTATAGCTGAAGGTATATTTTCTCTTAAGTGCTTTATCTCCTCTTTTGAATAACTATTTTTAGAGAAGCCTTCTTCATTAAAAAAATTGATTGCTTGTAGCTTTTCTAGACTCTCATCATCTTTGATTCTATTTACTTCGTTTACAACCGCTGTAGGATACTTTCCTATCCAAGTCCAAGAACTATTTTGTTGAAGAAATTCGATAGTTTTTCTACTGTTTTGTACACCATTGTGGATATCAGATATTATTTTTTTCATGAGTGTAGTATAGCAAATCAGTTTTTAGAGAGAAGAAAGGGAAGAGGGTGTTATGAATCAGTTAAGTTAAATTACAGTAAGAAGTTATTTAAACTTCTTGACCATAAGTATACCAACTCCAATAACTGTAAATATCACAGCAATAGATACTGCAATAAAAGTAAATGAAACCGGCTCTGTGAAATTAGGCACCGACTACTTCTTCACAGCGTTTACATGTAGAATCTTCTGACTCAGCTTGGTACTTCCAACATCTTGGACATTTATGAGCAGTTGCTTTTGCTATAGTAAACTTCTCACCATCTACTTCAAAACTACCAAGAGCATCTTCTACTTTGGTGTTTGAAACGGCGGAGACAACAAACCAGTCTTCTGCATCAACGGCATCTAACGCCAGTACAACTGAAGATTCAGTGGAGATAACTAACTCTAATGTACTTTTGATAACTTTCTCTTTTTTAAGTCCATCAACAACAGAACCAAAACCTTCACGAGCTTTTGTCATATACTCAGCATTGAAGTTTGACTCACCTGCAGTAATAGGCTCATAAACAAGATCAAAGATAGACTCAGCATCACCCTTAACAACAGCTGGAGCATGTTCTATAATCTCATCACAAGTATAAGTAAGAACAGGAGCCATGATTAGTAGTAATGATTTTGTGATCATAGCCATCGCACTTTGACTTGCTTGGCGTCTAGAACCGTTTTTCTCATTACAGTAGAGGCTATCTTTTGTCATATCGATGTACATACCACTTAATTCATTAGCGATAAAGTTGTTAAGTGCACTCATACCTTGAACAAAGTTATGCTCAGAGAAAGACTTATGAACATCTGCAAATACAGAAGATGCTACATCTAAAATCCACTTATCTAACTCACCCATCTCATCATATGGCGTTAGAGTCTCTAAGTCATTGATATTTGCAAGCATAATTCTAAAAGTATTTCTTAGTTTTCTATAGTTTTCAGAGATTTGTTTTAAGATACCTTGTGAAATTTTCAGGTCACCTTGGTAATCAGATGAAGCTACCCATAAACGAAGGATTTCACTACCGTACTCTTTGAGAACTTTCTCAGGAGCGATAACATTTCCTTTAGACTTAGACATCTTCTCGCCTTTGTCATCAACTGTAAAACCGTGAGTAAGAACACCTTTATATGGTGCTTTGTGCTCAACTGCAGCTGAAAGGAAAAGAGAAGATTGGAACCAACCGCGATGTTGGTCACTTCCTTCTACATATAAGTCTGCTTGGTATTTACCAGCATCATAGTTACGAGACTTAAGTACTGAGTTCCAAGTTGAACCTGAATCAAACCATACATCAAGAATGTCTGATACTTTTTCAACTTCATCAGCTTTATAACCAGAACCAGGGTATAGTAGTTCTTCAGTACTCATAGAGTACCAAGCATCACTACCTCTCATCTCAAATATCATAGCTACATAGTTAAGTACTTTCTCATCGAAGATAACTTCACCAGTCGCTTTTACTCTAAAGAAAGCGATAGGAACACCCCAGTCGCGTTGACGAGAGATACACCAGTCTGGACGGTTCTCTACCATAGAATTAAGTCTATTTCTTCCAGTTTCAGGAACAAAAAGAGTTTTTTCTATTTCATCCAAAGCGATATTTCTAAGAGTTTTATCTTCCAGCCCAGGCTGCCCTCTCTCGCTTCGCGATTCACCTTGTCCTTCTGGTTTCTCATCTACAGAGATAAACCACTGTCTTGTCGCTCTAAAGATTAGTGGAGTGTGTGAACGCCAACAGTGTGGGTATGAGTGAGTAAACTTAGAAACTTTAAGTACAGCATCTCCCATAAGTTCTATAAGGTCATCATTTGACTTAAAGATATGACGACCTAAAAAGTCTTCGGCATTTGGAATAAGTCCATCACGAACGATAGTGTCATCAAAACAACCAGTCTCATCAACAGGCATAACAACTTCTAAGTCATAAATAAGACCAACACGGTAATCATCTTCACCATGTCCAGGAGCAGTATGAACACAACCAGTACCACTATCCATTAGTACATGTTCACCTAGAATAATACGAGATTCACGTTTGTTAAGAGGATTGATAGCTTTACAGTTTTCAAACTCAGTCGCTTTAAATGTCTGAACAACTTTTCCAGTTAACACTTCATCTTCGATAAGAGAGTTTAGAAGCTCTTTTGCTACGATGTAACCTGTGTCAGTAAGAACATACTCTTCTTCTGGATTCATTGATATACCAGTGTTTGCTGGGATAGTCCAAGGAGTTGTAGTCCAGATAACAGGAGCCGCATTTCCTGTGATGTTTAGTTTTGCTTTTGCTGCATCATCTAACTCAAACGCGATGAAGATAGAGTGAGACTCTTTGTCTTCGTACTCAACTTCAGCTTCTGCAAGAGCAGTTCTCTCAGCCCATGACCAAAAAACAGGTTTAGAACGCTCGATAAGAAGACCTTTCTTAGCTACAGAACATAAAGTACGATAGATATTTGCTTCAAATCTATAGTCCATAGTTACATAAGGTTTGTTCCAGTCAGCCAAAATACCAAGAGTTTTAAACTCCTCTTTTTGGATATCTACAAATTTTGCAGCATGTTCGCGACACAGTTTACGAATCTCGGCAGTTTCTAGAAGTTCTTTCTTCTTTTTTCCACCTAGTTTTTTCTCAACTTGTTGTTCTATCGGTAGACCATGACAATCCCAACCCGGAGTAAAACGCACTGACTTACCGTTAAAATAGTTGTGTTTTACAATAATGTCTTTAAGTACTTTGTTAAGAGCATGTCCTATATGAATATGACCATTTGCATAAGGAGGTCCATCATGAAGTGTAAAACTCTCAGCATCCTTACGGTTTGCTTTCATTTTTTCGTAAACTTTTGCATCATCCCAAGCTTTATAGCGTTTAGGCTCGTTGTTGATTAAGTTTCCGCGCATTGCGAATGCAGTAGTTGGTAAAAGTAGTGTATCTTTGTAGTCCATATGTCCCTCAAATTAAGTATAAAAATATGTAATAATTTTTGCATTATATCCATTATATATTGAAAATCTGATAAAAGTGATATAATGAGCTTATCAAAACACTATATTAAGGCTTCCATTCAGTATGAAACTTCATCTAATATTTATCGGAAATAAGTTTGTTTATAACGAGTCTTTACGAGAATATGTACTTCGTCGTATAGAAAACGAGAGTGATTTTATCAACTCTGTCACCTATTTTAAAACAAGTGATAATTCACTCTTTCTATACCTTGAAGAGCAGTTAAACAGTGAAGATAAAATCATCATTGTTACAAGTAAGAAAAACTTTTCTACTGTGGGTAAACTAATATGTACAGCTACTAGTGATAACCAAATTCTAAAAGAAGGCATGTTAATTCCCCAAAAAGCTTCTCTATTTGAAGAGAAAACATATCTTTTAGAACATAACAGTGCTATTGTAAATGTTATGCAGATGGATGAAGGTGAAAAACTACCGCAGTTACTTATGCCAACTAGTGATACTAAAGCAACGGTACATGTATTTGAAGAAGATAAAGAAACTCTAGTAAGTATACTGATGCCTATTGCTCAGACATATGAAGTGAAGTTCGATGTAACAAAACAGATAGAGGGTTGGCTTAAAGTAGACATCTCTTCTAAACGCTATGGTGATATATCGAAGTTTATACATAATGCCAAGAACTTACTTCCTAAAAAACTAGTGCCTTCTTCTAATGTTGTCTTATACATTATTGAAAAACTTAGTAGTACACAAAAGAAAGTGAGTTTTGCTGAGAGTTGTACGGGTGGACTATTGTCATACTACTTTACAAAAAATAATGGTACATCAAATATACTAGATGGATCACTTGTTACATACTCAAATGATTTAAAAGAGAACTGGTTAGCAGTAACACATAATGCACTAGAAGAAAATGGTGCAGTTAGTTATGAAGTAGTTTCACAAATGAGTGAGGGAGTGATAAATGTTAGTAGTGCAGATTATGCACTCTCTGTAAGTGGAATAGCTGGTGATGGTGGAGGAACACCTGAGAAACCAGTTGGAACTGTCTATATAGGAGCACGAAGTAAAGAGAAGCATAAAGAAGAGTGTTTGAACTTTAATGGGGATAGAAATTATATTCAGCATCAAAGTGCCTTATATGCTATAAAAATGCTTCTACTAATTGATAAAGATACATTTTTCTAAATTTAGGTGGAATTTTCTTGACATATAAAGACGATTTGTCTATAATTTCGACCTCTTAACAATAAGAGACAAAATGTCTTGTTAGCTCAGCTGGTAGAGCACGTCACTTTTAATGATGTGGCCGATGGTTCGAATCCATCACAGGACACCATTTTAAATTAGAAACTATATATGCGGTGGTAGTTCAGTTGGTTAGAATACCTGCCTGTCACGCAGGGGGTCGCGAGTTCGAGTCTCGTCCACCGCGCCATATGTTTTTGATTTGGATGGGCGCTTAGCTCAGTTGGTAGAGCGCTACCCTTACAAGGTAGATGTCACTGGTTCGAGTCCAGTAGTGCCCACCATTGTTAACAAACCTTTCGTTTATGAAAGTACAGTGACCCTTTCGTCTAGTGGCCAAGGACACTATCACTTCATGGTAGGAACAGAGGTTCAAATCCTTTAGGGGTCGCCAAATTTGGTGGTTAGAAATTTTAAAAATGGGCGTTTAGCTCAGTTGGTAGAGCGCTACCCTTACAAGGTAGATGTCACAAGTTCGAGTCTTGTAATGCCCACCATTTTTAAAAACTTACAATTTATATGCGCGGTGGTAGTTCAGTTGGTTAGAATACCTGCCTGTCACGCAGGGGGTCGCGAGTTCGAGTCTCGTCCACCGCGCCACTTCTTTTTGATTATTTGCACTTAAAATTTCGACTCACATACTCTAGTGTGCTTCGCCAAAATTTTTAGCACAACTAAAACAAAAATAAGAAACTTCTTAGTCCTTAAAAAGACTTTTAATTGCTGACATAGCTCAGTTGGCTAGAGCAGTTGATTTGTAATCAACAGGCCCGGGGTTCAAATCCTCGTGTCAGCACCATTTAAGCACCTATGCGGGTGTAACTCAGTGGCTAGAGTTCCTGCCTTCCAAGCAGGCTGTCGAGGGTTCGAATCCCTTCACCCGCTCCACCTTTAAAACACAATCAATAATTTATAATAAATGACTTTCTCTCTTTTTTCTGTGACTTTGGTTTTGATTTTTCTAGTTTCTTATATTTATTGAGAGCAATAACTAACTCTCACGATTCTTTATTTGTGATATGTTTTTGTGCGCTTGCGAAGAATATATTTTTTTTACTAAGATATGAGTGACTCATAATAACTCCTTTAATTGTTAGATTAAAGAAGTATTACGAAAAAAAGTGTAGATGTAATGTGTTTATTTAGTTTCAACTTTACGCGAGAAATACTCTTGTGAGTGTTTACATACTGGACAAGCACCTGGTGCTTTTTTACCATAATGTACATGACCACATACTTCACAAATCCAAACTTCATCGTTTTCATTTTCAAACTCATGGCCATCACTTAATCGGTCTTTTATTCCTATAAAAAGCTTTTTGTACCACGGTTATCATACATATCTTTGTACCTGAATGTAATAAGGTTTTGCATAATAGCAAAGAGAATCATAAAGTTTAAAAAACTACTTCCACCATAACTAAACATGGGCAGGGGAACACCTACAACTGGTGCATAGCCGATCGTCATAGAGATATTTACCCCCATATAGATAAATATCATTAGGGATATTGAGATAGAGACTACTTTTATGTAGTAGTCTTTGTTAAAAACACCAAGACTAAAAAGATGAAGTATCAGAACTGCATAGAGAGATATAAGAGCAAGTCCACCTAGAAAGCCAGTTCTCTCAACAACAAAGGCAAAAATAAAGTCACTTGTCGCAATAGGAAGAAACTTCATCTGTGTTTGTGTAGCATCTTCTTTATCTTTGCCTGTCCATCCACCTGAACCGATAGCGATTATAGATTGTTGTACATGGTAAGAGGGCTTTTCACTCAAGAAGTCATTGATACGTACTTTTTGATAATCATGAAGTATAAACTTGTAAGATATTGGTATGAGCAGTATGCCTCCAATGGCAATAGTCGCGACGATTTTCCAATGTATACCTACAAAAAATAGTACACCGTACCCTATAAGTAAAAGAACTAAAGCTGTCCCTAAATCAGGCTCTTTGGCGATAAGAAAAAAGGGCAAAAGAATATAGAAACTAAGTTTTAAAAACTCTTTGATCCTATAACCATGAATAGGCGGTGGTTTTTTATGTATAAGATAGGCAAGCATAAGTATCAGTGCTGGTTTTACAAACTCTGATGGCTGAATGGTAGCGTTTATAAAGGGAATGTCAATCCATCTTTGCGCACCAAGACGAGCATGACCAAAAAACTCCACACCAAGAAGTAGCAATATACTTCCCCAGTAAAGAAAAGGAATAAGCCAAGACATCCTTCTAATAGGAAGAAAAAAGACTCCTAAAAAGGTTACAAGTGCAACTGTGACATAAGCAGTTTGCTTTTGCGCAAGGACAGGAACAACCTCTCCAATAAGCCAATGTGAAGTAATAACCAAAGGAATGATAAGAATGATAGAAAAAAAGTCAAATTGTGATAAAATACGCTTATCAAATCTCCACAAGATGGTATCTCCAAAATAAAATTAAAAGATTGTATCATAAAGGGTCTAAATAATAATGAAAACAGAAGAATATATATGCGAACAAGCAGAACGCTTAGATACGTTTCTTTCAGCTAAAATAGGGCAAACACGCTCACAAATAGCACAACTAATCAAACAAGATTGTATAACAATAGAAGGTAAAAAAACAGCTCGTGCTGGAGTGAAGTTAAAAGCAGGTCAAAAAGTGACTGTTGTATTTCCTGAAGCTAAGCAAGAGAAAGCCTTAGAAGTAGACTTCGATGTTGAAGTGCTTTATGAAGATGATGATCTTTTAGTTATAAACAAACCTAGTGGTGTAACTGTTCACCCAGCACCAAGTGTAAAAGATGCAACTTTGGTTGACTGGCTTAAACATAAAGGTATTAGACTCTCTAGTATAAGTGGAGAAGAGAGAAACGGTATAGTTCACCGCCTTGATAAAGGTACAAGTGGAACTATGGTTGTAGCAAAGAACAATGATGCACATGAGTTTCTCTCAGCACAACTAAAAGACAAAAGTATGGGTCGTTACTACATTGCAGTATTAACGCCACCTCTTAAAGATGATATCACAGTAATAGAAGGTAACATCGGTCGCAGTGCTCATAACCGTCTTAAAATGTCTTGTGGTTTAGAGCATTCTAAATATGCAAAAACTATGTTTAAGCAACTCTCTTTAAGTAGTGATGAAAAAAATCAACTTGTAGCATGTAAACTTTTCACAGGTCGAACTCATCAGATTCGTGTTCATTTAGAGACACAAAACCGTCATATTATTGGAGATCATATCTATGGTTTAAGCCCTAAAGTAGAGAAATCGGAACGAATTTTGCTACATGCTTATATGATTTATTTTATACATCCTACTACAAAAGAGAAGATGTTTTTTAAAGCAGATTTTGACGAATATATGACAAATTCAATAGATAAAAAATTTAACATGGAGAGTTTAAATGAAGTTCTGGACACTGACTACATTATGGACAGTTTCACTACTACTGCTTAGTGCTTGTGGGGCAAAGCCCACTCCTCAAAAAGAGACAGTAATAGACAATACACTACCAAGTGTACAACTTACAAACAACGGAATGATTGTTGGGATGAAGAGTATCGCATTTGAGTGGAATAATATTAGTGACCATCGAGTACGAGGTATATATGTTTATAAAAAAACACCTAGTGTAGATGATAAGCCAAGTGAACTTCAATACTTCAGTACAATAGATAGTAGATTTAAAACACATTTCGTAGATAGTGATGTAAATCCTGATACTCGTTATAGTTATGTGTTTCAGACATTTAAAGATGATGCTGATGGACCAAAAAGTAAACCTTTTGTAGTAAACACTCTTCCTGTTTTGCAGTCTGTTTCATGGATACATAGTATCACAGGTATGCCAAGAGTTGCAAAAATCATCTGGAGACCACATACAAATGAAAAAGTAAAAGCATATGTTGTTGAGAGAAAAACTCTTGAAGATGAGAAGTGGGAAAAACATGCAACAGTAACTGGGCGACTGAGTGCCGAGTACATAGATGAAGAGTTGAATGATAACTATGTTTATATGTACCGTGTTCGAGTTGTTACTTATGATGGTATCACATCAACACCATCCCAGATAGTAAAAGTTGTGACTAAAGCACTTCCAATGAGTATTAAAAATATCAAAACAACTACAAACTTACCACATCGTATAGATATCAAATGGGGAGAGTCTAAAGAAGAAGATTTTGCACTTTACTATTTATATAGATCATCTGATATAGATGGAAGATATGAACTAATTGCAAAATTACATAATAGTAAGTTTAGTGATAAAATAGATGAAGATGGTAAAAGTTACTTTTACAGAGTTAGTTGTGTTGATAAAGATGGCTTGGAGAGTGAAAACTCTAAAAGTTCTATTCAAGGGGTGACCCTTTCTAGACCTGATGCTCCAGCAATAGTTGAAGCAAAAAATCTTGGAAAGAGTATAGAAATTCACTGGAGTCAAACTGATCCTCGCTCAGTATCCTACATAGTAACTAAGTTACATAAAAAAGGCTGGTTCAAAGAGAGCAGTGAAGAGTTTATAGGTATAAAGTCTCACAAGTTTATAGATACTAATGTAGAACCTGATAGTACTTATACTTATGTAGTTCAAAGCTTAGACAAACATGAGATAATTTCAGAAGAGAGTGTAGCAGTGAAAATTATAACTCCAGAGTCAACTGAGATACAAAGAGCTCCACAAGCTAAAGTGACTGAAGTTAAGGAATCTGTTGTAGCACCTGTTGTAGAGACAAAAGAAGAGCTAATATCTGCTCCTCAAGATTTAGATTTGAGTGGACTATAGATGCCTCATTTACATATAGAAGAGTTTAAAAGTATTGAGTATCCTTCAGTTCATAACGAAGTGGCGTTTAATTTTATAGCTCAAAATGATAACAACGAAAATGAGCAGTTGATTTCAGTTACTGTTGAAGAGGAAGATTTTTTTCTTTTAGTGAAAAAAGACGGGGAGAGAAATCTATTAAAAACTGATAAACTTACTCGTCCAGCTTCGATATATAATGTACATCGTGCTTTGAGTGCTTATGCTGATAAAGCTGAGTTAAATGTTATCGCTTCAAATGTTTTAAGTGGACAAAAAAATGAGCATCTAGAAAAGGTGACTGCACTCAAAAAGATAGAGTACTTTGCTTCTAATTTTCCACTAGATAGAGAAGTTCATATAGAAGTTGGATTTGGTTCAGGTCGTCACCTACTACATCAAGCTGCAAACAATCCGGATATTCTTTTTATAGGGATAGAGATTCATCGTCCATCTATCGAACAGGTACTCAAACAAGTTGCTATTCAAGAGTTAGATAACCTGCTGGTCCTAGATTATGATGCTAGACTTTTCATGGAACTAGTGCCTTCAAATATCGTTGGAAAAGTGTATGTGCATTTCCCTGTTCCATGGGACAAAAAGCCACACCGCAGAGTTATATCAACATCTTTTATAGAAGAGTCTCGTCGTGTTCTAAAAGTAGATGGAAGATTAGAACTTAGAACAGATAGTGAGAACTATTATGCGTACTCTTATGAGACATTTATAAACTTTAATAAGACTGTATTACACATCAACAAAAACAAAGATATTGCTGTAGTGTCTAAATATGAAGATAGATGGCGTAAGATGGAAAAAAATATTTATGATGTAACTATGATAAATGAAGAGGACTCAGAGGTTCTAAATATAGAAGGAGACTTTGAGTTTTCACAATCAGAGAAGTCTTTCGATGAACTGCTCAAGCTAGATAAAACAACTGAGCGTTTTGAAGGTGGATTTATTCACTTTGAACGTGCATATAGATTAGATGATGGTATAATGCTGAGACTTTCAATGGGAAGTTTTGATAGACCAGAACATCTCTATTTAATAATCAAAGAGGATAGTACCTCGTATTATCCAGAATTACCACTTAAGTCTCGTAGTAATTTAAAGTCACACACTTTTTTAGACAAGGTATTAAATGGATAAAGTAATAGTTGCAGAAAACTTATCACTCTCTTACTCTAAAGATGAAACTATAATCAATAAGGTTAGTTTTTCGATTAACTCTGGAAGTTTTGTTTTTATCACAGGTGCAAGTGGTAGTGGTAAGTCTACACTTCTAAAATCTTTATATGGAGCCCTTAAACCTCTTGAAGGCTCTCTTGTAGTAGCAGGTGTTGAGTTAAAAGGTGTCACTAAGTCCAAACTCAATCTTTTGAGAAAACATACTGGAATAGTATTTCAGGATTATAAACTTGTAAAAGAGTGGACGATAGAGAAGAATATCATGCTACCACTTATCATAAGTGGTTATGATAAGTCTGTAACCCAAAATCAAGTTGACTCTCTTTTAAAACATGTAAGATTAAAACATCAAGCTGGTAAGTATCCAAAAGAGTTAAGTGGTGGGGAACAGCAACGTGTCGCAATGGCTCGTGCTCTTTCTCATAACCCAGTACTCATCTTAGCAGATGAGCCTACTGGTAATCTTGATGATTACTCATCTCAACTTATCTGGAACCTACTAGAAGGTGCGAACAAACAGCTCAAGTCAACAGTAATAGTGGTTACTCACCATATTCCTGAGACGATGAGTATAGACTATAAACATTTCCACATTGAGTATGGGAGTATTCATGAAGTCTCTTAAAAATCATCTCTCTTTAGTTGTGGCACTCCTAAGTATACTTTTCTCTATACAAACATTTATTATAGTTGATAGAGCTATAGAAGCATATAAAGAGAACCTTGTTAGTAACTACTCTTTAGTTGTGGTAAGTAAAAAAATACTTAATGAAAAAATACTTATAGCAAAAAATCCTCTACTTAGAGAGATGCATTCACTTTCACCAGATAGTGTTATAGAGAAGTTAAACTCAGGTATAGAGAAGAAAAACCTTGAGCTTTTAAAGCTGAGTCTACCTAAGTTTTATAAAATAAAACTAAGTCATTACCCTTCTCCAGTAGAAGTAAATAATCTAACAAAAGACCTTCTTAGAAACTCTTCTATTATTAAAGTAGAGACTTTTTCTAAAAGCCATGATACTACTTATAAACTACTAGTACTTTTTAAGACAGTGATTTCAGTATTTGCCTTTAGTGTAGCAATAGTGACTATTTTACTTATATCTAAAGAGTTGAAGATATGGCAGTTTAAGCATAATGAACGAATGAGTATTATGGCACTCTTTGGTGCTCCAACATGGCTGCGTTCAGCAGTGTTATTTAGACTCTCTATCGTAGATGCTCTTGTGGCAAGTGCTTTAGCTTTTGTCCTTTTCTCTTACATATCCGCTACAGATTGGGTAAGTCAAGAGTTTTCAAACATAGGTATTAAAATAGTGCTTTTTGATCCTATTACTGACTTTGCACTGCTCTTAGCAGTTGCAGTTACTCTTTCAACTCTTCTTGCTAGCTTTATCGTCTTGTGGCACAAAGAAGAGGTATAATGCATTTTATAGTTTTACTTCTTACATTAACTACTCTCCTTTTTGGAGCAGTTAATACAGATAAAGAGATCAGTAAAACTAGTTCTAAAATAAGTTCAAACTCAAAAAACTACTCTAAAATAAATAAAAAAATGGCAAAAACTGCAAAAGAGATTTTGAAGCAGAAGCATTCATTAAATAAGCAAAAAAAATATCTTAAAAAATTAAAATCAGAACTAGCAGTAAAAGAGTTAAGCTACAAAGAAAATATATCTCAGCTAAAACTTATGAAAAAATCACAGACCGACTTGAAGAAAAAGCAAGGAAAAATAGAAGATAAACTCACTTTAGTGATTGCTAAAAGTGTTTCACTTTCGCTTATACTCGATGAAGATTTTTCAAAAAATGAAGACTCCCTTATAGAGATGGAAATTCTAAAAGTAATGCTGGAAAAAGAGAAAGAAAAAGCTAAAACTTTAAGTGGCCAATTTTTTTTAAATGCTAAAGATATAGATATCTTAAATCAACATGCAAGTAGTTTGGAAGTTGCAATTGCGAATATCGACCAAAAACGAAAAAAAGTTTTAAAAACACAGGCTGCAAATAAAAAGGCACTCACAAAACTTACTAAGTCTAAAAAGTCTTATAAGAAAGAGTTGAAAAAACTTCTGAGCAGACAAAATAGTCTTAAAAATACACTCGCAAAACTTAACATTGTTAAAGTAGATCAGATAAAAAAAGCAAAAATAGAAGCTGAAAGAAAAAAAGCATTCCAAAAGAAAAAGATAGTACTTGATAAAAACTTACCTAAGGTGAAAAAACATGGAAGTTCATATCAAGCTGTAAAAACTAGAAAGTATAGAGGTAAGAAAACTATAGCTCCACTTGATAGTTATACGATAACTAAAAAGTATGGAACATATACAGACCCAATTTACGGAATAAAGATCTTTAATGAGTCAATATCATTAAAACCTAAACAAGCAAATGCAAAAGTCAAAACTGTTTTCAATGGAAAAGTCGTCTATGCAGACAAAACAGCTGTTTTAAACAATGTAGTGATTGTTGAGCACACAAGTGGACTACACACTATCTACGCAAATTTATCTCAAATAAGTCCAAATATCAAAAAAGGAAAAAAGATAAAACGAGGTTATACTATAGGCCGAGTTAGAGATGAACTTGTCTTTGAAGTAACTCAGAAGTCTGACCATATCAATCCTATAAGACTATTTAAATAGTAATCATTATCGGTTATAACTTTTTATAATTAAGTTCATGATATAATATAAAAATTATATATAACATATACGGTGAAGATAATGGATGAAAAGTCAGTACAGACAAAAAATACTTTATATTTTGATCAAATGGTTGATGCTGATAAATCTAGACCAAGACAAAAGCCAAAAAAAAAGAAAAAAGCAAAAGCCTCTAAATCATTTGGTTCTCAGGTAGTTGAAATTGGGGATTACCTTCATATTCCTGATGGTTATGAGTATATAGCGTATATATTTTATTTTATTTTTATTCCTTATCTTGCCGGAGCAATATTCCTCTTTTTTGCAGTTGCAAGAGCTGATTTTCATAACTTTCAACTACTAAATGGTGCTGCTTTTTTTATTGTTTGGGCGATTGGTTATGAAATTGTTGCTACTTTAGTCTTACTCTATATACTCTCATTATTTCTAAGATATGATGAAAACGAAGAGTAAATATAGTCATTTTTTGCTATAATTTCGAAAAATTAATACAGAGCAAACTATGAACTTTATTCAAACACGTGGATTCGACGAAACAAAACCTAAAACAGTAACATTTTCAGAAGCTATTTTAGCTCCTATTGCCTCTTTTGGTGGCCTTTATGTACCAGAGACTCTTCCTAGTCTTGGAGAAGAGTTTTTGACTAAGCATCTGAACTCTTCATACAAAGAGCTAGCAAAAGATATGTTGAATCGTTTTGAGATTGATATAGATTCTGAAGTTATTGATGAAGCATTAGCTCTATATGATGAGTTTGATGATTCTTCTAATCCTGTACCTGTTGTAAAGGTAAAAGAGAATCTTTATGTAAGTGAACTATATCACGGTCCAACACGTGCATTTAAAGATATGGCACTACAACCTTTTGGTGTTGTACTCTCATCTATCGCACAAAAACGCCAAGAGAACTATCTAATCCTTGCTGCTACAAGTGGTGATACTGGTCCTGCTGCATTAGAGACTTTTAAAAATAGAGCAAATGTTCAAGTGGCTTGTTTATATCCTGATGGCGGAACAAGTGATGTTCAGCGTTTACAGATGGTTACAGAAGATGCGCAAAACTTAAAAGTTATCGGTATTCACGGTGTTTTTGATGATGCTCAAAATGCTCTCAAACACCTTCTTGCAAGTGACAGTTTCAAAGCAGCTTTAAAAGAGAATCATGTATCTCTTTCAGCAGCTAACTCTGTAAACTTTGGTCGTATTATTTTTCAAATTATTTATCATATTCACTCATATTTAGAACTAGTTCGTCAAAGTGCTATCACTATGGGTGAAAAAGTTTACCTAAATGTTCCATCAGGAAACTTTGGAAATGCTCTTGGTGGTTACTATGCATCTAAGATGTGTGTTCCAGTTGAAAAAATAATAATTTCTTCAAATGAGAACAATGTACTTACAAAACTTATCAAAACTGGTAAGTATGACTTAAGAGAATGTGCTGTTGTTGGAACTACTTCACCAGCTATGGATATCTTAAAGTCTTCAAATATTGAACGTATCTTATTTGATATGTTTGGTTATGAGAGAACTCGTGAACTTATGGAAGATTTAGAAAATAAAAACTTTTATGAATTAAGTACTCAAGAGTTAGCTACTCTTCAAACTTGTTTTGATGCTGATTTTTGTAATGGAGATGAAGGTAAAGTATATATCAAAGATACATTCAACAACGATAAATACTTAATGGATCCACATACAGCTACATGTATGAAGTCATATGAAACATGTTCTAACCCTGCTATAAAAACTATAGCTTATTCAACTGCTGAATGGACTAAGTTCTCTCCTGTTATAGCAAATGCTCTGACTGGTGAAGTTGATGCGGAAGATATCATAGCATTAGAGTCTATTTCAAAAGAGGCTTCTTTAGAGATACCTGCAATGGTAAAAGGTCTGTTTTCTAAGAAAATAACTCAAGATACTATCATCGATAAAGAAGATATAGAAAAAGAGATACTTAAGTTTATATAGAGTTAGACAAAGATGAGACTTATAGTGGTCTCTCTTTGTTGTGTGTGAAGTTTAAAGCTCTAAAGCTTTTTTATATGCTTTCTCAACGGCATTGATACATGATGCTCTTACATTTCCATCTTCTAGAGCTCCATATCCAGCAGCTGTTGTCCCTCCTGGACTCATAACACCATCTTTAAGAAGTGCAGGGTGTACTTCTTGTATCAACTCTCCAAAACCACCAAAAAGACCTCTCATTATAGCTATAGCATCTTCGCGTTTAAGACCTTGTTTTACTGCTCCATCAGCTAATGCTTCAGCCATAAGTGCTAGATAGGCAGGACCACTTCCAGCAAGTGCTGTAGCTATATCTATCTCTTTTTCACTATGAAGCCATCTTGTCGCTCCAATAGCTCCTAAAAGTTCCTCAGCTTCTTCTATAAAAAGCATATCACCAGTGATAGTTGTCATAGACTTTTGAACTGATGCTGCCAGATTTGGCATAGCTCGTACAACGGCACCAGTTTGGAAGTTTTCTTTGAGCTTTTGAAGTGATGTTCCAGCAAGTACAGAAAATATAACTCTAGCTGTACCAAAAAGATGAGCACCAACTTCTTCAACATTAGCAGGTTTAACACACAACATAATAGTTTTGTCTTTTATATCAAAACCATTAAGGTTATGTTTTTCACAAGTTACACCAAGTTTCTGCTCAAAAATATCCAGTTTTTCTAAGCTACGTCCAACGAGTTCTATTTTATAGTCGTTCTTTAAGCCTTGGGCGATACTAAACGCCATGTTCCCATTGCCGATAAATGTTATAGTTTTCATAATGATGATGCCTTTATTAAATTATGTTATTATAGCATTAATAAATGTAAGGCAAAAAAATGGAACAATTTTTAAGTGAAGCGAAGTCGGCAAGTAGAGTTTTAAGTACTCTAAGCGGTAGTGATAAAAATAGAATTCTTAAAGAGATGGCATCAGCTTTAAGAGAAAACAGAAAAGATT
>JAYEJR010000008.1:0-4075 GCA_034660715.1 Campylobacterota bacterium
GCATTTACTTAGGACATCCAACAAACAAGAAACTAGAGAGTGTTAAAGAAGTGCCTCTCTCATTTCTAATTCCTCAGTATGTTTTAGCTTTAGTGATGGTTGTTTTAGGTACTTACCCTGCCCTAGTCATTCCATACTTTAACTCCATACTAGGCGAGTTAAACATAAAAGTGGTGGCGTTTAGTAAGTATACAACTCTCAGTAGCTCTTTTGCAGAGTACAACGGTTTTGTAGTTATAAGCACATTTGGAGCTATTTTTATTCTTGTACTTTTAGTTTTTGTAAACCTTCGTCCTAAGAAAAAAGAAGCAAAAGATAGATTTGACATCGCTTACTGTGGAGAAGAGCCAAATGAAGGAACTCACCTACACTATGGTTTTAGTATGGGTAAAGAGCTACGACGAGTAGGCTTTATCAACCTCATATATACAAACTCTGTTAAACCTTTTTACGACTACCTAGCAAGACAAACTCTAAACTTTTCTAGCTTGTTTAAAAAGATATACACAGGAAACCTAGCGACTAACTTTAACTTCGCAGTGGCGTTTGCCATTATCCTACTATGGTGGAGCATAAAATGATACTTTTAGATTCACTTATGATGTTTATCATCGCTTACCTGACTGGTTTTTTATACTACGGACTCTATAGAAACATAACTGCCCGTTTTCAAAAACGCTATGGTCCACCTATCTGGCAATCATTCTTTGATAGTATCAAGTTTTTTACAAAAGAGGACTCAACCTCTCACGGCTGGATGTTTTACCTTGGACCAGTTATCATGATGAGTGGAGCTATTATGACTCTACTTAGTGTTCCATTTTTTAGCTCCGGTGAAGACTTCAAGGGAGTAAGTGAATATGGAAACCTTTTTGTAGTTCTTTACCTTTTAGTTTTAGGACCTCTTGGAAATGCTCTTGGAGTTGGAACTGGTGGAAATCCTTTTGGTGTTATGGGTGTTACTCGTGGACTCTCGCGTTTACTCGCACTTGAACTACCTTTTTATATAGCTGTAATAGCCATCATGAGTTTAAGTGAGAGTGCAGACATAGCGACCATAGCTTCTACTCAAACGACTCTAAACGCCATAGCCTATCCGCTTCTCTTTATAGGAGCACTTTTTTCTTTCATCGGTATGATGGGACAAGCCCCTTTTGACGTAGTTGGTGCACCTGTTGAAGTCTACTCAGGGCCTGCTTCTGAGTTTAGTGGAAAATTTTTAGCACTCCTTATGAGTCAAGGTGCTATCTTTACTTTTGCTAAGCTAGTTCTTATGGTACATCTTTTCCTAGGTGGAGCGGATGGGTTTGTTGAACTTTTAGGAAAAACATTTGGACTATTTTTATTTGTCATCATGTTTGGTTCGATGTACGGGCGTTTTAAAACGCCAAAAGCAATAGACTTTTTACTTAAAGTCCCAACTGCTATCGCAGCTTTTGGACTTATACTAGCGACTTGGAGTTGATGATGACTGAGGGATTTTTACAAGAACAGAAGACTTTAGAGAGTGACTTAAACTCTGATACTTCACACAAAAGTAGTGTAGACTTTTTGATGAACTGGTTTCGTAAACGCAGCATCTTTGTACTTGCTTATGGAACTGGATGTGGAGCCATAGAGATGCCACCTACCTTTACTTCTCGCTATGACGCTGAGCGTTTAGGTATACGTGGAGCTGCTACTCCAAGACAAGCTGACGTTATCATAGTCTCTGGATACTGTTCATACAAAACACTGCGTCGTATTATCAGAACTTACGAGCAGATGAGTAACCCTAAGTACATTTTGGCGTTAGGTTCTTGTACGGTTAATGGCGGAATGTATTGGGACTCTTACAACACCATCAAAAAACTTGAAGACTATCTCCCCGTAGATATGTACGTAAATGGCTGTATGCCAAGACCCGAATCTATCTTAGAAGGTTTTATAGAACTTCAAAAAGATATAGGCGAAGGTAAGGCAAGTTCTTGGAAAAAGTATGAAGCCAACTATGAGTTTTATCGTAAAAACCAAGAAGCGGTTCTAGGTAAAGAAGTAGCTCCAAGTTATGATGCAGATTGGTATTTGTATGATGGTGGATTATAAGAAGAACCCCAAGCTTTAACTCAAAGGCTAAAGGCTTACTGGGTGTCATAGTAAAATTATATAAGAATAAGGAGAATAAGTCAAATGACTGATGAGTTAAAAAAGAAGTTTATATCAGATAAAAGATTACAAAACTATAATAACTTTGACGAGTATAAACAGAACATTCATTTATCTCAACACTATTATATTTTACTCTCTATCTTTGAAGTATCTCTAAGAAACTCTATTAACAACTATTTTGTTCTAAAAATATCTAATAATTGGTTTGAGAGCGATATCTTATATAAAGATACAAAACTGAGAATCGAGGAAGCTAAAAAGAAGATACTTCAAAGAAAAGAGATTCTTACTCATGATAAAATCATTGCGGAACTCTCTTTTGGATTTTGGACTTCACTCTTTAGAAAATCTTATTCAAACCTATTAAGAGTTAAAGATCTTAAAGCTATTTTTCCAAACTTACCAACAAAAGATAAAAAAATCATTAATCGAAACACCATAGATAAAGAGCTAAATGAAATAAGAAAATTTCGTAATAGAATATTTCATTATGAGAAGATTACTCACAAGCCAAAATATAACAATATACAAAATGATATTTATACCTTACTACTATATTTTGATACTCAAGTATACAATTTCGCTAAAGATATGACTAAAGAGAAGGAAGATCAATAATGCTAAACGCTATTAAAAACAACTTTGCCACTGATGATGTACTCATAAAACGCAGCGACCTTTACAAGGTAAATGTTGTTCGTGAGCGAGTCTTTGAGCTTATAAACTTCATCGGTGCAAACTATGAGTATAAAGTTTTAAACGCCATCACTTGTACTGACTGGATAGAAGATGGACATTTCGCTCTTACTTACATCATCACTACAGAAAATAGAAAAAGTACCTTTATGGTGCAAACAGAGATAAACAGAGAAGAAGCTCATATAAATTCTCTCACTAAAGAGTTTGCTCAAGCTGAAATATTTGAACGCGACCTACATGAAATGTATGGCATAAACTTCATAGGTAACACAAACCTCAAAGAACTCTCACTTGAGAACTGGGTACACACTCCACCTCTTCGTCGTGAGTTTGATACTCTAGAGTTTGTGAACAACAACCTAACTTTCCGTGAAGGAAGAGAAGACAACATGGATGTTAAAAAAGAGGCTAAACGAATCCGTGCTGAGAAAAAAGCAGCTAAAGCAGCCGCTAAAAAAGCTGAAGAAGAACAAGCTAAAACAGAGGAGACGTCAGATGGAAAATAAGCACATAACCATCTTTCATGGTCCTCAACACCCTGGTATCACGGGAAATATGTCGGTAGAACTCGACCTTATCGGTGAGACCATTCAAAAAGCTACAACACATGTCGGCTATCTTCATCGTGGGTTTGAGAAGCTGATAGAACGCCGAACTGTCATTCAAGCTTTTACCATAGTCTGTCGTATCTGTGTTCCCGAACCAGACCCTAATGAAGCCAACTTTGCTATGGCTGTAGAAGAACTTACAGGACTTGAAGTAAGTAAAAGAGCTCAGTATATAAGAGTGATGGTTTTAGAACTTTCGCGTTTGGCCGCACAGTTTTTGTGGATGGCTGGACAGAGTGGAAGTGTAGGAATCTATGCAGTTGGTCAGTGGGCTATAGCCGATCGTGACCTTATACTTGACCTGTTTGAAGAGCTAACGGGCGCTCGTGTTTACCACATGTACATCTATCCAGGTGGTATTCGTCGCGACTTGCCAGAAGGCTTTTTAGAAAAAGTCTCTAAACTTCTTGTTTATATGAAGAAACGACTTAAAGATTATGATGACATTTTTATAAACAATGCAAGTTTTAAAAATCGTGCTATTGGCGTTGGCGTTATAAACGCAGAGGAAGCTGTAGCCAATGGCTATGTAGGGCAAGTGCTTCGCGCTTGTGGTATCAAAGCCGATGTTAGAAAAGACGCGCCTTATCTTGTTTATGATGAGTTAGATTTTGAAGTTC
>JAYEJR010000009.1:0-4029 GCA_034660715.1 Campylobacterota bacterium
GCATTTACTTAGGACATCCAACAAACAAGAAACTAGAGAGTGTTAAAGAAGTGCCTCTCTCATTTCTAATTCCTCAGTATGTTTTAGCTTTAGTGATGGTTGTTTTAGGTACTTACCCTGCCCTAGTTATCCCATACTTTAACTCCATACTAAATGAGTTAAACATAAAAGCGGTGGCGTTTAGTAAGTATACAACTCTTAGTAGCTCTTTTGCAGAGTATAACGGTTTTGTAGTTATGAGCGCATTTGGAGTTATATTTGTCATAGTTCTTGGTGTTTTTGTAAACCTTCGTCCTAAGAAAAAAGAGGCAAAAGATAGATTTGACATCGCCTACTGCGCAGAAGAGCCAAACGAAGGAACACACCTACACTACGGTTTTAGTATGGGTAAAGAGCTCAGACGTGTAGGCTTTATAAACCTCATATATAATAACTCTGTTAAACCTTTTTACGACTACTTAGCAAGACAAACTCTAAACTTTTCTAGCTTGTTTAAAAAGATATACACAGGAAACCTAGCGACTAACTTTAACTTCGCAGTGGCGTTTGCCATTATCTTACTATGGTGGAGCATAAAATGATAGTTTTAGATTCACTTTTAATGTTTGTTATCGCTTACATTACAGGCTTTTTATACTACGGTCTTTATAGAAATATCACCGCTCGTTTTCAAAAACGTTTCGGTCCTCCTATATGGCAATCATTTTTTGATAGTATCAAGTTCTTTACAAAAGAAGATAGTATCTCTCACGGATGGATGTTCTATCTTGGACCTATTATTATGATGTCTGGAGCCATTATGACTCTGCTTTTCATTCCTTTTTTTAACTCAGGTGAGAGTTTTGTAGGATTAAGCGAGTATGGTAACCTCTTTGTTATACTCTATCTTTTAGTTTTAGGACCTCTTGGAAATGCTCTTGGTGTTGGAACAGGAGGAAATCCTTTTGGAGTTATGGGTGTTACTCGTGGACTATCGCGTCTGTTCGCTCTTGAGATGCCTTTTTATATCGCTGTTATAGCCATCATGAGTTTAAACTCAAGTGCAGACATAGTGACTATAGCCTCTTCTCAGACGACTCTAAACGCCATCGCCTACCCTCTTCTTTTCATCGCAGCACTTTTTTCATTCATAGGAATGATGGGACAATCCCCTTTTGACGTAGTCGGTGCTCCAGTAGAAGTATATTCTGGTCCAGCTTCTGAGTTTAGTGGAAAGTTTTTAGCACTACTTATGAGTCAAGGTGCTATATTTACCTTTGCTAAGCTGGTTCTTATGGTTCATCTTTTCCTAGGTGGGGCAGATGGATTTGTTGAACTTTTAGGAAAAACATTTGGACTCTTTTTGTTTGTTATAATGTTTGGTTCAATGTATGGGCGTTTTAAAACGCCAAAAGCAATAGACTTTTTACTTAAAGTCCCAACTGCCATCGCAGTTGTTGGACTCATTTTAGCGACTTGGGGGAGATAATGAGTGATTATAAACCTCCCTATACTATTACAAGTAAAATGGTAAATATCATATCAGCTATTAGCGAGGAGCTGACCAAGATTGAGTACAACAAAAACGATATTATCACCCCTCAACTAAGAAAAAAGAACAGGGTGAAAACCATATCAGGGACACTAGAAATTGAGGGGAACTTTTTAGGTGAAGAGAAAATAACAGCTCTACTTGATGGGAAAAAAGTACTTGGAACCTATCAGGAAATCCTAGAGGTTGAGGGTGTTATAAATAGCTATAAAGAGTTTGAAAACTATAAATTTGACAGCTTAGATGATATGCTAAAGTCACATAAGTTACTTATGGATGGTATTTTAAAAACGGCTGGAAAACTAAGAGCTGTAAATGTACAAGTGGGTGCTCATATTGCCCCACCTCATGGAGTTGTGTCAAGGTTAATGCAAGAGCTATTTGTCTGGCTCAAAAATAGCGACGAACACCCACTGATAAAGTCTTGTGCCTTTCACTATGAGTTTGAGTTTATACACCCATTTTCCGATGGAAATGGTCGCATAGGTAGGCTTTGGCAGTCTGTAATTTTATACAGCTGGAGAGAGGTATTTGCTACTATGCCAACGGAAAGTATCGTGCGGGATTACCAAGATGACTACTATAATGCTTTGGAAAAATCGACTGATATAGGAGAAAGTACTCCTTTTATTGAGTTTATGTTAGAAGTGATTTTGAAGACCGTACGAAAGGTCGGTAACAAGGTCGGTAGTAAGGTCGGTAATGATTTCACTGAGAACCAACTTTTGATTATCGAAAATATAAAAATAAATCCAAAGTTATCAGCATCAAAACTATCTGAAATAGTAGGAATTTCTAAGCGAAAAATAGAAGAAAATTTAGCAAAATTAAAAAAACTAAACATACTTCAAAGAGTAGGTGGAACTCGTGGCCACTGGGAGATAGTAGATGAAATCTAACAAATCAAAAACCATACGAAGGAGCTTAAAATGACTGAGGGATTTTTACAAGAACAGAAGAGTTTGGAGAGTGACTTAAACTCTGACACTTCTCATAAAAGTAGCGTAGACTTTTTAATGAACTGGTTTCGTAAACGCAGCATCTTTGTCCTCGCATACGGCACAGGATGTGGGGCTATAGAGATGCCACCTACTTTTACTTCTCGCTATGATGCAGAGCGCTTAGGCATACGAGGGGCGGCGACTCCAAGACAGGCCGATGTCATCATTGTCTCTGGTTACTGCTCTTACAAAACATTGCGTCGCATCATCAGAACTTACGAGCAGATGTCCAATCCAAAGTATGTTTTAGCCTTAGGCTCTTGTACGATTAATGGCGGGATGTATTGGGACTCTTACAATACTATCAAAAAATTAGAGGATTATCTTCCCGTGGACATGTATGTAAACGGATGTATGCCACGACCCGAAAGTATCTTAGAAGGATTCATCGAACTTCAAAAAGATATAGGCGAAGGCAAAGCAAGCTCTTGGAAAAAGTATGAAGAGAACTACGAGTTTTATCGTAAAAACCAAGAAGCAGTTTTAGGTAAAAAAGTAGAGCCTAGCTACGAAGCCGATTGGTATTTGTATGATGGTGGGTTGTAAATGAAAGATGTTGGTGAAACATGATAAATCATAAAGAGTTTGCAAAAAAAATGGCTGACTATAGTATTTTATATGTAGAAGATGATCTTGAAGTTAGAGTATACTTAGAAGAGTTTTTAAAGCGCTATTTTAAAAACCTGTATACCTGTAAAAGTGCTGAAGAAGCATTAACAATCTATGAAGAGAATAATCCAGATATTCTATTATTAGATATTAGCCTTCCTGGAAAAAGTGGTATAGAGTTCGCAGAGTTTGTGCGTTTATAATGAACCCTTTTTTCAAGACCACTAAATCAAGTTTTTTAATTCCACCTCTTTACGATACCGATGGTAACAGTTTTTCTCCTTTTAAATTTAAACAATTGACAGCTTGATAATAAACTTCATTTGGAGTTTTATAGCCAATTGCTGAATTTGCAGTATTATCCATTTTGAAAATTAGTATACTTGCACCTCTAAAACTCAAGCTAATCAGCCTCAAACCAAAAAAACGATAAAATAAAGAAAATGATATTTTGAAATGATTTATAAGGAAGAGATTAGATGCTAAACGCCATTAAAAACATGTTTGCAACTGATGACATTGTCGTTAAACGCCAAGACCTCTACAAGGTAAGAGTGACTAAGAAGAGAGTTTTTGAGCTTATAAACTTCATCCGAGCGAACTACGATTACCAAGTTCTTAACGCCATCACTTGCACCGACTGGATAGAAGATGGACACTTTGCTCTTACTTACATCATAACCACTACAGATAGAAAAAGTACCCTTATGGTTCAAACAGAGATAAATAGAGAAGAGGCTCACATAAAATCATTCTCTAAAGAGTTTGCACAAGCTGAGATATTTGAGAGAGACCTTCATGAGATGTACGGCATAGATTTTGTTGGAAATGAAAATCTCAAAGAACTCTCACTTGAAAACTGGGTTCACACTCCCCCACTTCGTCGTG
>JAYEJR010000010.1:0-1733 GCA_034660715.1 Campylobacterota bacterium
CAGTTGAAAGACTCAAGAAGTATCCTTACAAGATTCTCGGAGTTAATCTCTACCCACATACACAAAAAGCTCCAAACTCTCTACTAGGCTGGATAAAAAAGATTGTTTTTATTGCCTGGCAATCACCAAACTTAGCTAAACGCCATGAGTGTGACCACTACTTAAGCAGTGAACTTTTAAATGAAATAAATATGTTCTCTTTTAAGGATCTAGATAAGGCCTACCAGCTTGGTAGAAGAGAGATGAAACGAAAGCAATACATTTGGAAGCTTTAAAGACACAAGTCTCTAGTCACTCCTATATTTAATTTAAATCTGATTATAATTCTACCACTAAGGTCCAATATATACGGAGACATTTAATGGCAATAAATTAATATAGATCAAGCTTACATCATTCATACAAAATCCTTTATGCTGAAGAGAATGTACAAAATGACTATAATAAAGCGATACTAAGCTTCATTTCACAAACACTTGAGAGTTCTTTTAAAGCAGAAGATATTCTAGCCCAATATATAAGATTTGAAAAAAGATATGGATACTACTTTGATTTTGTCATCATTGATAGTAGTTTTGATTTAGAGGTTATTCCCAAGATTTTAGAGATAAACCCTCTTCAAAGTATTATCATAAATGTCAAACTCGATAGTAGTGTTGATAGTCTCAAAGAGACATATGGCATAGATGATTTTATCTTTGAACCTATCAAAACATCTAGTACTACTCAGCTCTTTTTTGATATCTTGCATAAGTCCAAGAAAAAATTCTCTTATAAGTAGAGTACTGACCGAGAGTGACCGAATTGAACAAGAAAACTTTAAAACATTTCAATCCTACGAAGATAGAATCATCTCACTTGAACAACAACTCAAAGGTCAAGGTGATTTCTTTGCAAGCATGAGTCATGAGATAAGAACACCTATGAATGCTATTATTGGCATGAGTCAAATACTTATGTATGACACATCTTTAAGTAAAAAACAGTCTCAAACAGCACGAACGATAAACAACTCTTCTAACATGTTGCTAGGTATCATTAATGATATACTAGACTATTCTAAAATAGAAGCAGGAATGTTAACTCTTGAGAACATATCATTTGATCTCAATATGATATTGGATTATGTAGCTGATATGATAGGCCTTAAAATTCAAGAAAAAAACCTAGAGTTAGTTTTTGACATAAATCATAATGTACCTAAATATTTTATAGGTGACCCACTGCGTGTATCGCAAATACTTCTTAACCTTGTTAGTAATGCTGTAAAATTTACCGATGAAGGTAGTATTCTTCTACGAGTCAAAACAGTTAAAAATGATGATAATAAATCTTTAGTACAGTTTGAGATAAGAGATACAGGAATCGGAATAAAGAAAGAGAGACTAAACTCACTTTTTGAGAACTATACACAAGCAGATGAAGAGACAAGTCGTAAGTATGGTGGAACTGGACTAGGTCTATCTATATGTAAACAACTAGCACAACTTATGAAAGGTGACATCTGGGCTGAAAGTGACTATGGTAATGGTAGTTCTTTTTTTGTTCAACTATATCTTGAGCATGAAGTCAATAGTTCTAAACGCCAGTATAGACTTCCTGCTGTTGAACTTATTAACAAGAAAATACTACTCGTAGATACAAGAATGAAATCAATCAACGCTTTAAAGTATATGCTTGAGTACTTTAAAATGGAGGTTAACTATACATCAAGTGTTGAGAAAGCTAATAAT
>JAYEJR010000010.1:1833-4012 GCA_034660715.1 Campylobacterota bacterium
TAATAATTCCTGTTACTATCTCAAACGCCCTTTCAGTCAACAGATGCTTTTTGACACTATTTTAAATGTTTATAACTATGAAAACAATTCCCTACTAAAGAAGAATGAGTACACAAAAGAAGACCTTTGCAAAGTACCAGCACAGAAAATCCTTCTCGCAGAAGACAATAAAATAAACCAAGCAGTTATCAAAGGTTTACTAGAAGATACAAATATAGAAGTGTTTTATGCAAATGATGGTGAGGAAGTACTCAATGAGCTATATAATTCAGAGTATAAATACAAATTAATTCTTATGGATATTAATATGCCAAATATTGATGGGTATGAAGCTACTGCAAACATTAGAGAACATTACTTATATGATGATGTACAAATTGTTGCCTTATAAGGAGATACCTCCAAAGAAGATATAGAGAAGGCAAAATCTATTGGTATGCAAGAACATTTAGCAAAACCAATAGATGTAAAAGAGCTATATAGAGTACTTATAACATCTCTTGAATGAATAAAATAAGTTCCTAGGTAAGGCAGTGTGGTGATTTTCTAAAGAAATAATTACAAGAGTAATGTAGTTTCAAGAAGCATAGTGAGGAAGTGCACTAATGTGCATGACGAATGTAGCGACGCAGAAAATGCGTTGCTATTGTAATTATTTCTGTGGAGTTACATACATGTTGAAGTAACGCCCTTCAAACTTAGGTGGTTTTTCCATTACACCTATGTCTTCAACCATTGGCCAAACACGAAGTAGTACTTCTTTACCAGCTTCTGGATGAGCCATTTCACGACCACGTAAAAATACTCTAAACTTAACATGAAAACCTTTTTCTAAGAATTCTCTTGCATGTTTAACTTTATAATCGATGTCATTTTCAGCGATCTTAACAGAAAGCTTAATCTCTTTAACAACAATCTTTACTTGATTTTTACGTTGTTCTTTAAGTTTTTTCTCTTCTTGATATTTGAATTTACCGTAATCCATAATCTTTGCAACAGGTGGTTTTGCATCTGGTGCGATAAGAACTAAATCTTGACCTAGTTCATTTGCTTTGTCCATTGCTTCGTCAAAAGAGATAATCCCTAGAGACTCTCCACCATCTACATTACATCTTAACTCTGTTGCACGAATATCGTCATTCATTATGACACGGTTTTTCTTTTGGTTCAAAAATTTACCTCATTTACTTTAGTTTGTATAAGTGCAAGAAATTCTTCTTCACTTAGTGTGTATTGCTCTCTAGTTCTTCTATCGCGAATCGCTACAGTCTTGTTTTCTATCTCTTCATCACCGATAACAACTATCATCGGAACACGAGTTTTTTCTGCAACCCTGATACGTTTATTTAACGAATCATTCTTTGCATATATTTCACTATCGGCATTAATATCAATAAGTTTATCCGATAATTGCTTAGCATAATCTTTATGTGTGTCTGCAACTGGCACGATTGCTAACTGTGTAGGAGCTATAAACATTGGAAACTCTCCAGCATAATGCTCTGTTAAAATTCCGATAAAACGCTCAAATGAACCAAGAATAGCACGGTGAATCATAACAGGTTGAATTTTTTCATTATCTTCACCATTGTATTCTAACTCAAAACGAGCAGGTAGATTGTTATCTAGCTGAATCGTTCCGCACTGCCACTCACGACCAATAGCATCAAGGATTTTGATGTCAATTTTTGGACCGTAAAAAGCTCCACCACCCTCGTCTATTTCATAAGGTAAGCTATGTGCTTCCATCGCAGCTATTAATGCAGCTTCAGATTTTTCCCAAACTTCTGCATCACCAACCGCTTTTTCAGGTTTAGTACTTATCATCATCTTGTACTCAAAATCAAATGCACTCATAAGCTTATCAACAAAATCTACAACTTCAATGATTTGCTCTTCAATTTGATCTACTGTACAGAAGATATGTGCATCATCTTGTGTAAACTCACGAACACGGAAAAGTCCATGAAGTGCACCAGTAAACTCATGACGGTGAACAACACCATATTCAAAGTATTTGATTGGAAGATCACGGTAAGAGTGAAGTTCATCCTCATAAACCTTAATATGTCCAACACAGTTCATTGGTTTTACACCAAACTCTACATCATCAATAGATGTAAAATACATGTTTTCACCATAGTTTTGGTAGTGTCCTGAAGTTTTCCATAAGTCACTT
>JAYEJR010000011.1:0-3995 GCA_034660715.1 Campylobacterota bacterium
CAGATGAGATAGTTTTTTGATGTTTGCAAATGTTTCTATGATTTTTATAGTTGTCTGTGTAGCTACTTCACCTTTAAGAATAGTAGCCAACATATATAAGCCTTTTTCTGTAAATATTTTAGGTAAATGTGGAGAATACTTTAGTTTAGAGAGGTGGTCAAAACTTTTCACCACCTCTAAATAACCATCAGGAAATTTACTTAAATTATTTTGTACTGCTTGATTTATCTCTTTAGTTTTTACACCATATAAATCAGCTACATCACTATCTATAAGAACTAGTTGATTCTTATATGTAATAAGTTTACTCTCTAATGTTTCAAACTCAATTATATTCATACTATCTCTCTATGTCGTTTTTTTGCTAAAGCATGACCTATGAAACCTGCTGTTCCTGTTACTAGGATTCTCATCTGTTTATTTTCCTAACTTTTTTATAATATCTAAAGACTCTATATCCATCTTAGATACTGCAAACCACTTTTTACCTAAGTCTTTTAAGCTTGCTCCAAAATGATACACTTCTTTTTCGTCTATGATAAGAAATCTATCATGAGATAAGTCAAATTTTTCAATATCTATTTTTGGATACTGCTCATTGTACTTTTGTAAATCTAGCTTGAGCTGTTTCGATATATTTTTTGTATATATTGTCATACTTGCATCTGTATCTCTTTTAGTAAACAATACTAAAGTACTTTCATCTACATAGTTATCTATGAGTCTTATAGAAGTTTTTGCACTTTTTATTATATCACTTACAAAAAGGTATGCATCAAATATCTGTCCATCGTAGAAGATGTGTTGTTTTTGGGGTATTCCTTTCTCTTCTATAGCATTAAATAGCTGATTAAATTTTTCATCTGATTCTAATTTATTTTTTATTTGATTGGTTTCTAGATTATCTAATCTTTGAAATACACTTGCATTTGATAACAAAAACCTTCTCATACTTGCAAAAGTCTTAATAATATTTACTGTAACTTGCGATGCAACTTTACTTTTTAAAATCGTTGCAAGCATATAAACACCCTGTTCTGTAAAGACTTTAGGGTTTGTTCTTGTCTTAGCAAAGTTTGCGGTCGAAACTTTCGACCGCAAACTTTCAAACTCATCATCACTTAGCTCAAAGAAAAAATCATCTGGAAATTTATCTTGATTATTTTTAACTGCTTCATTAATTCTTTTTGTTTCAACTACATAAAGCAAAGCTAAATCCCTATCAGTCATCACTTGGACATCTCGTATGGTATATATTTTATTTTCGATTTGTGTAGAAACTATTGATTTCATTACTAGTTAGTAACCCCACCAAAGTCCAAAACCTCTTTCCCAAAGATATTACCTTGATTAATAGTATCTACAGTACTCTGAACTACATCAACACCATGAACTTGATAGTCTCTATTTGCTAGAAGTGCTGCTGTTGGTAAGCCTATATAGCCTAAGCCTATTACACAGATCTCTCGCTCCCATGCTCTGCATGGGAGTGTATATTCATATGTCGTACTGTTAGTTTGGTTGAACTTTGTATGCACCCCGAGGGCACTTCCTTCGGGGCGCATTCCCATCGAGGACAATGGGAACGAGAAATCAGCTACATCACTATCTATAAGAACTAGTTGATTCTTATATGTTATAAGTTTACTCTCTAATGTTTCAAACTCAATTATATTCATACTATCTCTCTATGTCGTTTTTTTGCTAAAGCATGACCTATGAAGCCTGCTGTTCCTGTTACTAGGATTTTACGACTCAGCATTTAGTGTCTCTCTGCATTGAGCTTTTTTCAATTTTTAAGATTATACAAATTTTATTAAAAATATCTTGTGTAAAATCAAAAAACTCTTCTGCTTTTATTGAACTTGGTTTTCCACTTGGTAACAGTCCCAACTCTCCGGGGTATCTAGATTCTATATAAAGCTCATTAAGGTCTTCTAAAATATTTTCATCATCTATTTGTATATAATCTTCTATCTTACTTTTTAGTAATAATAAGTCGTGTTTTTTAGGTACTTTTTCATTGTGGTACTCTAAAATTGCTTTGAATGATTTCTCTAATGATTGTTGTGAGTGAAAAGCTACCATATGAGTTAAAAAGTTATTATCAATAATTTCACCAATTAGGATTAAATCGCTATATGAAGCTTTCATCCACTCAAATGCTATCTGTTTTTTCACAATAACACCTTACCTTTTTGTATGATTTCTTGTGAAAATGAACTTCCTAGTTCTAAAAATTTTTCATTCATTTTCTTTGTATGCACTATCAAGTCTATTGCAACATTATTTCTTAAACCTCTTAGTTTTCTTGAAAACTTTCTTGTTATCTGACTTTTCTCTTCCCAAGTTGTTGGCATAAGGTCATCATTTGTTACAACATATAAATCAATATCACTCTCTTCATTTGGTGTACCATATGCAAAACTTCCAAAAAGGATTATCTTTTGAGGATTAAGTGGCATTAATGCTTCTACTATTTCTAGTTTAATTTTTTCTATGTCTATCATGAGTTACCTTTATAAAACTTATTATACCATTTACTAGGATTTTCATCTCTCTATTTCTCGCTCCCATGCTCTGCATGGGAGTGTATATTTATATGTCGTACTGTTAGTTTGGTTGAGCTTTGTATGCACCCCGAGGGCACTTCCTTCGGGGCGCATTCCCATCGGGGACGATGGGAACCAGAAAGTTGACGTTCTTCCTCAATTATTTTCATACAATCTCCCAGTATCCTGATTTAGTGCTTCCCACTCTTTGTAAAACACCATCCTTTTTAAGATTTGCTAAATGCTGCTTAATCGCATTAGCACTTACACCAACTATGCTTGCAAGTTCATCTCTTGTGATTCTGCTATTTTCTCCAATAAGTTCAACAATCTTATCTCTTGTAGAAACTTTTTTCACTACTTCTTGGGTAGTTTCTTGGATAGTTTCTTGGATAGTTTCTTGGGTAGTTTGAAGTTTCTTTGTATTAGAATAAAAAATATTTCTCATATAGTTCTCTTTTACTACAAAACTCTCTTTACCATATGCTTTCAATATTCTATTTAATCCTGATCCTAAATGCTCAACCATTTCAAGATCTTTATATATTCTCATAAGCTCTCGACTTATGGGTTTAGAGTAGCCAGAAAAGAAATCATCTAAATTTTTTATAGTTGAAAGACCACCTGTAGAAGTTATCTCTATCCTATCGCTAAATATCTCAAAAACTGGTGGATTTTGAGTTGTATAATCATTATGCACCATAGCGTTTATTACAGCCTCTCTTAGCGCTACTCTATCCCATAAAGGTTGCTCTTTTCTTGTAGTGGATGTAATAAGTGCCGCTGTTTTATTTTCTATCTCTAACTTTTCTAACACTTTTTTTGTAGCTTTTATAAGTGAGCAGTAGCCGTACTCATTGTTCTCTATCAAGTCAACCTTATCAGTTCCTGCATACTTTGCTACTTTTATGGAAGTACCATTTTCATCAGCCATTAAATAAGCTACATAGTTAAAATAACCATCTTCTGTAAGTAGTTCTAAGTTTGAAGCAAATTTTTCATTTAGTTTTAGTCCTTTGGCTTCATAGTAAATCTTTAGTTGTTCAAATGTCAAGTCTTGCCGTTGTGACTTTATCTTACTCAGTGAATTGCGTACTCTTTTAGCAAAAAGATCTTCTATCATCGTAGAGTTCATAGGTTCACTACTACTCCCTATACGGATAAAACATCCTTTTGAAGACATACCATACTTTTTTATATAGTATGGTCTCTCTCTGCCACTAGCAATAACTACTTTAACAATGTTTTTATTTTCTCTCTGCTCAACTACAACTTCAAAAAGTCCTAAACATGAGGGCTCGATGTTAAACTTTAACTTATCTTTTATCTTTAACTGCAACTCATCACAATCATCAACGCCAAGAACTTTTCCATCGTTATTTATGCCTATATATAAAACGCCACCATTTTTAGAGTTTAAAAAAGCACTAATCTCTTTTTCAA
>JAYEJR010000012.1:0-3939 GCA_034660715.1 Campylobacterota bacterium
ACAAGTATAGAGGTATAAACTACCTTTTATAAACTCTTCATCCCTTTTTAGATATAATCGCGCAATTTTTAATCCTTACAAAAAGGCAACTACACAATATGTCAGCAGATAAATACAATCCACAAGAAACTGAAAACAAATACTACAAACTTTGGGAAGAACGTAAATACTTCGAGATAGATGGTAATAAAGCCATCCAAGAAGAGGGAAAAAACTTCTCTATTATGATGCCACCACCAAATGTAACTGGGCGTTTACATATCGGTCATGCACTTACATTCACACTTCAAGATATCATCACTCGTTATAAGCGTATGGATGGTTACAAAACTCTTTGGCAACCAGGAACAGACCATGCGGGAATCGCAACTCAAAATGTTGTAGAGAAACAGCTACTTGCTGAGGGAACAACAAAAGAGGAGATAGGTCGTGAAGCATTTCTTGAACGTGCTTGGGCATGGAAAGAAGAGTCTGCTGGGATAATGACAGAACAACTTCGTCATATGGGTGTCTCCCCAGCTTGGGAGAGAGAGCGTTTTACTATGGATGAAGGACTTCAAAAGTCTGTAAAAGAGGCTTTTGTTAAGCTCTATAACGACGGTCTTATCGTTCGTGGAAATTACATGGTTAACTGGTGTACACACGATGGTGCACTTAGCGACATTGAAGTTGAACACGAAGACCATGATGGTAAGTTCTACTATATGACTTACCCATTTGCTGATGGTAGTGGTAGCCTTGAAGTCGCAACAACAAGACCAGAGACTTACTTTGGTGATACAGCCATCATGGTTCACCCAGAAGATGAACGCTACACTGCACTTATAGGTAAAAAAGTAAAACTTCCACTGCTTGATAGAGAGATTGCTATCATTGCCGACGCACATGTTGACATGGAGTTTGGTACTGGTGTCGTAAAAGTAACTCCTGCACATGACCAAAATGACTACGAAGTTGGTAAACGCCATAACTTAGAGTTTATTACCGTGTTTGATGAAAAAGGAATTTTAAACGACTATGCTGGTGAGTTTAAAGGGTTAGAGCGTTTAGAGGCTCGTGAGACTATCGTAAAACGTCTTGAAGAAGAGGGATTTATCACTAAAATAGAAGACCATAAACACCAAGTAGGACACTGTTACAGATGTAAAAACATCGTTGAGCCTTACATCTCAAAACAGTGGTTTGTTCGTAAAGAGGTAGCTGATAAGTCAATCCAGAAGACAAATGAAGGAGAAGCACAGTTCTTCCCTCCACACTGGATAAACTCATACAACTCTTGGATGGGAGAGCTTCGTGACTGGTGTATCTCTCGTCAACTCTGGTGGGGACATCAGATTCCAGTATTTTACTGTGATGATTGTGATCATGAGTTTGTTTCACAAGAAGATGAACCAGAAGCTTGTCCTAAATGTGCATCTAAAAACCTAACTCAAGACCCTGATGTTCTTGATACTTGGTTCTCTTCTGCACTATGGCCATTCTCAACTCTTGGTTGGGGTCAGCAAGGTGATGTTGAGATGGAGAAACTTTTTGAGTCTAACGATATGAAAGAGTTCTATCCAAACACTCTTCTTATCACTGGTTTTGACATCCTTTTCTTCTGGGTAGCTCGAATGATGATGATGGGTGAAAACTTTAATGGTCAACTTCCATTTAACCACATCTACCTTCATGCTCTTGTTCGCGATGAAAAAGGCGATAAAATGTCTAAGTCTAAGGGTAATGTAATCGACCCTCTTGATATGGTAAACAAATACTCTGCCGATATCCTGCGTTTTACTCTTGCTGTATCTGCCGCACAGGGTCGCGACATAAGAATGAGCGAAGAGAAACTAGAGTTAAACCGTAACTTTACGAACAAACTTTACAATGCTTCAAAATACCTGCAGATGAACGTAGATGTATTTCCTGATATGAGTGGTTTTTGTGTTGACACAGCTCTTGGTAAGTACATGATGTCGCGTTTAAACTTTGCGACAAAAGAGGTTCGCGCCGCGCTTGACGAGTACAAGTTTAACGATGCTGCACTTGTTATCTACAAATTTATCTGGAATGAGTTTTGTGGTTGGGGTATTGAGCTTAGTAAAGCTGATAAAGCTTCTATCGTAGAACTTGGAGCTATCTTCAAAGAGGCTATGAAACTACTTCACCCGTTTATGCCGTTTATCACAGAATACCTTTACCATGAACTTAGCGGTACATCTTTAGAAGATGGTGACTCTATCATGCTTATGAAGTACCCTTCAAAAACAAAACAGCGTAAAGAGGAAGAGACTTTTGAAGTTATCATGGATGCTATCGTATCTATCAGACGTGCAAAAGTTCTTGTAGATTTAGCAAACCAAAAGATAGAAAAAGCTTTTGTTAAGATAGATGGTATCTCGAAAGATGAACAAGATATGATGCTTCCATTTATCGTAAAACTTGCAAAAGTTACTGAGGTAGCGTTTACCGAGACTAAGATTGATAATGCAGTGAGTGACATTTCTGATAAATGTGAGACATTTATCCCAACTGATTCTATCGACTTAACACCTATCATCACGAAGCTTGAACGCCAAGATGAGAAACTTCAAAAAGAGATAGATAAAATCAATAAAATGTTAGGAAATGAGCGTTTTGTTGCAAATGCTCCAGAAGACGTACTTGAGAAAAACAGAGGACTACTTGAAGATGCACTTGCAAAACAAGTAAAAGTAAAAGAGCAACTCGATTCTCTAAAGTAAACTCATCCTCCCCTCTCTTCCATTTAAGGAACATTATGTTCTTTTAATGGATTATTGAACAAATAACACACACTTTGTTCAGTTATTAGCAAATACCGTAATAAAAATGCACTTTTTCTTTAAGTTTAAATGCAATAATTTGTAATAAACAGTAGAAATATCCTAAATGTTCTAAATAACTATCCTTCCAAGTGTTAGTTATTTTTTGCATAGGAGTTGTTTTAGCTATAATGTTTGTTAATAAAGAGTTATAAGCTAGAAGGATTAGAATGAACAGTTTACTAAAAGTAAGTATGATTTTTTTAATTGGATTAAGCAATATATCATGTAGTGATAGTAAAAACATTTCAATTAAACCAGAGTGGAAGAATGATAGTTCTTATACAAAGAATTATAATTTTGGACTTATTAACTGACATTACGCACCTTTAACAAGCCTTAAGCCTCTGTAATTCCATATATGAAATTTGGTTAGCTTTAATCAGTAGCTTCGTTCTAAGTGCGAAATGGTTTATATGGTGTTTTATTTTTAGCTTCTCTAGTTTAAAAAATGCTAATATTGACATAAAGAGATGCTACTGAATACACTGGTGTTTTTCTTGACGCACCTGTTCGGGGATTAAAATATTCTACTCCTTCTCGTAGTGGTGTTACAAATGAATTAGGTGAGTTTACTTATTTAGAAGGGGAAACAATACAATTCTTTTTGGGTAATATATCCTTATATTCTACAAAAGCTACTTCTATAATTACACCATATACATTAGCTGGCGATTTTCAATCAGAAAGTGCTATGAAAAAAGTAACAAATATGGCTCTTATTTTACAAAACTTAGACAACAACAGAAGCGATGATATTCTTGATGTTTCTAACTTTAAAGAACACCACTTTGACAACTTGGATTTAAACGATTCAACTACTAATACAGAAATCAAGTTAAATACACTTTTGTCTGATTCAAGTATCCGTCCATACCTTGATAGTAATGACACTAGTCTGATTGATTCTAGCACAGCTTTAGATCATATGAATACAAATATCAATACACATGGTAAGGTTAATACTTATTCTTCAAATTTCAGATCTAAAGGGGAATCTAAAGACTCAGAAGAGTTGCATTATATTGTAAATGCATGGGCTCCACAAGGTCATGAGTTTCAAGCACACAATCAATATCGCGCAATGGCAACATACAATAAAAATATATATGTA
>JAYEJR010000013.1:0-17798 GCA_034660715.1 Campylobacterota bacterium
CAGCTAGTTCTTTTACTACACCTTGGATATAGGGAGATTTATAAGAACCTGCAAGACCATGAAACAAGATAACAAGTCGTGTGTTAGAAGTGCGTTTGTTAGTCTTATGAGAGTAACACTCTAGAAAGTCACCATCACTTAAAGAGAATCTTTTCTTTATAAAATCTATTTTTAGCTCTTTTCTAAAAAGTGAAGAGTATATCGTTTGTAAGTGGGAGTTTGAGAGGCCAAGGGCAGGTTTAAAAGTCTTCATAAAAAAGTGTAGCATAAGAAAAGTAAATTTGTTTGATTTAGATTTAATATGTAGTAGGTATAATCATAGACTTAATTAAAAATAGAACATAAACTTTTTGGAGCTCAAATGATAAATAGAAAAAAGATATATAACCCAGATTCGACTGAAAATGTAAACGATAGACAGATTTTTGGTGGAAATCCAACTGGAATCTTTGAGCTTAATAACATTAAGTATCAGTGGGCATATAATCTATGGGAGATGATGCTTAACAACACATGGTTTCCTAAAGAAGTGGATATGACACGTGATGTAAATGACTACAAAAACCTTACAGAAGCTGAAAAAACAGCTTATGATAAGGCTCTTTCTCAGCTTATCTTCATGGACTCACTCCAAACAAACAATATCATTGATAATGTTAACCCTTATATCACTTCTCCAGAGATTAACCTTATCTTAGTGCGCCAATCTTTTGAAGAAGCACTACACTCTCAAAGTTATGCTGTTATGGTTGATAGTATCTCTACAAACTCTGAAGAGATTTATGAGTTATGGCGTCGTGATATGATGCTTAAGGGTAAAAATGATGCTATCGCTTCTGTTTACATGGAGTTAGCTGAGAACCCAAGTGAGACTAACTTTGTAAAAGCATGTTTTGCAAATCAGATACTTGAAGGTATCTACTTTTATAGTGGATTTACTTATATCTATACACTTGCACGTTCAGGAAAAATGCTTGGATCTGCTCAAATGATACGCTTTATCCAGCGTGATGAGGTTACTCACTTAGTACTTTTTCAAAACCTTATAAACACTCTTAAAAAAGAGCGTCCAGACCTTTTTACAGCAGAGTTAAAAGCTGAGGTTATAGAGATGTTTAAAGAGGCAGTAAAACTAGAAACTGAATGGGGAAAATACATCACACAGGGTCAGATTTTAGGTCTTACTGATGATATAGTTGAGCAGTATATTCAGTTCCTTGCAGATGATAGATTAACTTCTGTTGGATTTGATAAACTCTATAATGTTGAGAATCCAATCAAGTGGGTTGATGACTTTGCAAAGTTTAATGACCAAAAAACGAACTTCTTTGAAGCGACTGTAACAAACTACTCTAAAGGTAGTCTATCTTTTGATGATGATTTTTAGACCTAGCGTTTAAGTTCGTCTTTAAGGGCTTCAAAAAGCCCTTTATGAGTCTGTCTGCTAAAGATATACTCTTTGAAGACGATAAAGAGTAAAACTTTTTAAAGCTCATAAAGATATAATAAGAAACTATATCTTTATGGAGCATCTCATTACTACACTCTCCTCTCTCTCATTTTTAACTACTGATGATTACCAAACTAATTTAGAAACACTTCTGTCTCTTATAGAAGAAAACTCAGATGGTTCAATAGTTGTAGCTCCAGAAGTCTCACTCACAGGTTTTGACTATGATAATCTTGAATCAGCTTTGGATTTTGCACCAAACGCCATCGAGCAGATACAACAGGCCTCATTAAATAAAACTGTCATTCTTACTCTTTTAGAGAGACGCGATGGCAAGGTGTATAACTTCGCTAAGATATTTCACAATGCTGAAGTGATTTATGAGCGAGCAAAGGCAAGACTGTTTCGATTTGGTGATGAACATAAGTATATGAGTGAGGGAAGTGAGAAAGAGTTTGAGATAGTGGAAGTGGCAGGTGTAAAGATAGCACTACTTATCTGTTTTGAGCTGCGTTTTAAAGAGTTGTGGAGACTTTGTGAAGGTGCTGATGTTATCGCGGTTCCATCTTGGTGGGGAGTTTTAAGGACCGAACACTTTAAAGCACTAACTCAAACACTAGCAATTATGAATCAGTGTTATGTAGTTGCAAGTGATAGTTTAAATGAGGAGTGTTCAAAGATGAGTGGAATTATAAAACCTAATGGCGAAGTTTTTAGAAACGGGAATAAGCCTTGCTTAGAGGTAGAGTATAAAACAAAAGATATAGCTCTCATGAGGCGTTATATGGATGTAGGGATAAAGTAACTTGGATAGAATAACAGCAACAAAAACAGCACGTATGGCAGATGAGATAGAGAAGATATTTTTAGTATCTCCTGAAGTGAAGAGTGCTATAGCAAAAACAAACAGGGAATCCTTTGTGGCTACAGGTTTTAAACATAGTGCATATAAACTAGATGCTCTTCCAATAGGTGGAGCACAGTATATTAGTTCTCCTCTTACGGTTGCTAAAATGACGGAGTATCTCTTTCCCCGTGGTGCTGATAGGGTCTTAGAGGTTGGGTGCGGTAGCGGATATCAAGCAGCAGTTCTTTCTCAACTCTTTCGTGGTGTTTTTACTATAGAGCGTATAGAACCTCTACTTCTTGAAGCAAAACAGCGTTTTAGAAAGCTTGGTATTCATAACATTCACACTCGTACTGATGATGGACAAAATGGCTGGATATCTTATGCACCTTATGACCGCATACTTTTTTCAGCTACCGCAAAAGAGATACCTTCAAAACTTTTTGATCAACTAGCAGAGGGTGGCATACTTGTAGCCCCTATCCAAAAAGGGGAGAAGCAAGTGATAACTCGTTTTATAAAAAATGGTTCAGTTATAGATGAAGAAGAGTTGGAAGATTGTGACTTTGTTCCTGTTTTAGATGGTGTAGTGAAGTAAAATGAGAAATTTATCATGATAAAAAAGTTATTAGTAGTGCTGCTCTTGGCAAGCTTAGTTTTTGCTTCAACACCTTTTGAAGAGGCATATAAAGTCTACAAGGAAAACGACTTTAGCGCGTCTTTGAAGATGTTTACAAAGTTGGTTGATGAAGATAAAGATTACGATGCAGCCTACATACTTGGATATATGTATGAACATGGCGAAGGGTGCGAGGTCGATAAGAAAAAGTCCGAGCAGTACTATAAGTTCTCTTCGCATGGTTACTATTGGGAGAGAAAACCTGACCCTAGTCGTGACTTTAAAAAAGAACATAACAAAATCTACAATACAATTAAAAAGTCTGATAATGAAGAGACACAAGATGCTATAAGACAGTATACAGAGTCTCTTTACAACATCAAAGCTCATGGGGCAAATTACTTTTTACCACTGAGTTATCGTTATAACGGTACTTACCCTGATACTAATGGACATAAGGCACTAGATGCTGAGACAGAGTTTCAACTGAGTATCAAGTATGACTATGCTGCAAACCTTGTTGGCTTAAACGAGATTTATTCTATAGGTTATACACAGCTCTCTTTTTGGCAACTTTATGCAGACTCTGCCTACTTTAGAGAGACAAACTATAATCCTGAAGCATTTGTGACTGTTCCTACACCAGTAGTAGATTACTTAAAAGCGCTAAGAGTGGCGTTTGCTCACCAATCAAATGGACGGGGTGGAGTTGAAGAGAGATCTTGGAACTATATAGCTTCGAGTTTTTACTTTCAAACAGCCTTCTTTTTTACTGAGTTAAAACTCTGGCATAATGTTTTTTCTCTTGATTATAACCCTGATTTGATGGACTATTTAGGGTATGGAGAGATACAGTTTGTAGTGCCATATAAAAAACACATACTGAAATTAAAGTCGAGAAACACTTTTAGTAAGTACAGAGCGACAGAGGTAAATTACTCTTACCCTCTTTTTGGTTCAAAGGATCTATTCTTGTACATGAAAGCCTTTACGGGATATGGTGAATCGCTTATAGACTACGATAACAAGGTTCATAAGCTAGGAATAGGATTTAGTATATCAAGGTAGGTGATTGTTTATCGTCGCTGAAGCTTATTTCATAGTGCAAACCATTCTGGTTATAAGAAGATATCTCTCCTTTTAGCTGATAATTCACAAGAGAGTGAATGAGTTGTGTTCCAAAACCTTTCACTTGATTATCAAAGTCAACTCCTTTTCCATTATCTGATATGTGAAGTTGAATCTTTTGTTCATCATTTACACTCATCATAATAGCAATAAAAATATCTTGTTTATCGTTTGTAACAGCATACTTAAGACTATTTGTAATTATCTCATATTCAAAATACAACAAATGCACTCGAAGGTGGAGTGTTCTCACACATGAAGAATATGATAAGTTTACATCGTGGGCTTAGTAAAAATTTGAAGCTTAATTTAGTTGATTTTTATCTAGTGAATTATAAGAAAAAGTAGGAAAGTAAGCACCCATATTTACTATTAAGTCGTATGTAACAACTTTGACAGGGGATACAATAATACAAAATGAAACAGGAACAGCTATAGATGTCATACTTGACTCAAATGGAGTTAAAAAAGTTTGTGTTGATAGTGGTTCTGCTCATATAGTTAGAAGCATCCTTTATTAGTTATTATAAGTTTCTTATAGTAAAATAGCACTATTAAACTTTAGGATAGTGCTTATGGAAAATGTATATGGTATAGAATACTCCCACCCGGAAGTTGTGCTTCTTCAAGACACGGGTATCGGTGTAGCAGAGTCTGCTGCTCGTACTTGTTATGACTCTTTTACTAACTCTGAAAACGATGTTATCAAAAACATAGAGCACTCTATGCCTGATGAGGCTATGTGTGATGAGTTAAACGCCATCGAAGACTCGGCTCTTTTAGATGATCTCGCTTGGACATACTTTCACCACTCTATCCTAGAGCATGCTAACCTCTCTTTTTTAGTTCGTGGAACTTCTCGTGGCGTTTTGCAAGAGCATGCACGCCACCGTCTTCAAGCTATATCTGTACGCTCAACTCGTTATACTATGAGTGGCATCATCAATGCTTTTGTCGCTTCAAAACATGGGGGAGATAGAGACTTCTTTATAAATAAAGTAGCCGAGTTTGATATGTTTGTTACAACTAACGCAGACTATAACAGACTTGAAATTGGGGCGATGTACGATAAGCTTGATTATCAGTCAAAAGTCGTGGAAAACTTCCACGATATCTCTGTTGCAAAAAGTTCGATTCCTTTCATCGAAGAGTATCAAGGAAATCCTCAAGCACTTTATGAAGCTCTACAAGCTGGAAAGAAAAAACGCAATGTTGGCGATGCTTTTAAGCACATCATCTCTGATAATGTAAAAGTTGATATGGTTGTGACATTTAACCTTAGAAGTCTCAAAAACTACTTTACTCTTCGTGATAGCGGTGCGGCGTTTTTCCAGATAAGATGGCTCGCTCAAGAGATGATGAAAGTCACTCCAAAAAAATACCTTGATTTAATCATCAAACAAAAGTAGGACAAAATGTATAAAATTTTACTTCCAATGGCACTACTACTGAGTGGGTGTTCTCACTTTACTGTAAACGCCACTATGTGTGATCAAATAGCAAGCGAACCAAATGCGGTAATGCCTCAAGAGTGTAGAGACTACAGTGAAAAAGAGGCTGATAAGGCTTTTAACAAAGTAGTAGATGAGAAAAAAGTATCTGATAAAGATATCAAATTTGATAAAGATGAGGCAGAGTAGTACCTTGATAAAAAAAATAGAAACAGCAAAAACCCTTCTTGAAGCCCTTCCATTTATTAAAAAGTACACAAACAAAATTTTTGTTATCAAGTATGGTGGTTCCGCACAGGTTAACCCTGTTCTAAAAGATAAGTTTGCGCAAGATATCATACTTCTCTATCTTGTAGGTATTAAACCAGTTATCGTTCATGGTGGTGGTAACAGAATCAACGGTATGCTTGATAAGCTTGGTGTTGAGAGCGAGTTTGTAGATGGGATGAGAGTCACAAGTGAGCAGGTGATGGAAGTAGTGGAGATGGTTCTTAGTGGAAGCATAAACAAAGAAATAACACTGCTTTTAAACAAGCATGGCGGTAAAGCTATGGGTATCAGCGGTAAAGATGCTAGTTTTATTGGTGCCGAACCTAAAGCAAATGGCAAGTACGGTTTAGTTGGCGAGATAACTAGTGTTGATGAGAGTGTTATTCATAAACTTCTTGATGACAAGTTCATTCCAGTTATCGCTCCTATAGCTTCTGGAGTTGACATAAGTCACCCAGGTTTTAACATAAACGCAGACCTAGCAGCGAGTCGAATAGCTGCTGATATAGGGGCGGAAAAAGTTATATTTATGACAGATATTGTAGGTGTTCTAGATAAAGATAAAAACTTACTTACTACTCTAACTGAAAAAGAGATAGAAAATTATAAGGCTGATGAAACGATTCATGGTGGAATGATTCCAAAAGTTGATGCATGTTTAGAAGCTATTAACGGTGGTGTTGAGAAGGCTCACATCATTGATGGAAGAGTTGAGCATTCGATTTTACTTGAGGTTCTTACGAGTGAAGGTGTAGGAACGGTTATTAAACACTCTTAAAAGGCACAAATATGAACTATCCAAAGTTTACACCCGATCACAAATCGTTAATGGCGAAGTACTTTACTAAAGAACTGTTTGAAGAGTTAAAGAACAAAAAAACAGCTAGTGGTTTTACAATCTTAGATGTAGTCAACTCAGGTGTGCAAAACCCTGACAGTGGCATAGGTGCTTATGCAGGTGATGAAGAGTCATATGCAACTTTCGGATCATTCTTTGACCCTATTATCGAAGAGTATCACGGTTTTTCTAAAGACGATATGCACAAAAGTAATCTCAACCCAGATGATTTAAATGCTCCAAACCCAGACCCTGAGGGTAAATACATAGTTTCAACTCGTATTAGAGTTGGAAGAAACCTTGACCAACTTCCTTTAGGACCTGCTATCTCTGATGACCAAAGAAACATCGTTGAGCAGAGTGTATCAGGAGCTCTTAGCTCACTAGAGGGTAACCTCTCTGGGAAGTACTATCCACTTGATGGTATGAGTGAAGAGGTGAGTACATCTTTGATCGCTGATCACTTTTTATTTAAAGCTGGAGATAGATTTCTTGAGACTGCTGGACTCAACCGTAACTGGCCAATGGGGCGTGGGATCTATCATAATGATGAGAAAACATTCTTAGTATGGGTAAATGAAGAGGATGAACTGCGTATCATCTCTATGTAAAATGGTGGAGATATCAAAGAGGTATTTACTCGTTTAACTACTGCTATCGGTGAGTTAGAGAAGAAGATGAAGTTTGCTTTTAATGACCACTTAGGGTACATCACTTCTTGTCCCACAAATCTTGGAACAGCTATGAGAGCAAGTGTGCATATAGCTGTTCCTAAACTAGCAGAAGATATGGATAGATTTAAAGCTATCTGTGACAAGCACCATCTTCAAATCCGTGGTATTCATGGAGAACACTCCCAGAGTGAGGGTGGTGTTTATGACATCTCTAACAGACGTCGTCTTGGTGTAACAGAAGTTCAGTGTGTTCAAGACATGCATGATGGTGTAGTTGAACTCATCGCTACAGAAAAGTCATTACTCAAATCCTCTTAGGAGTGTCTCAAACTCAGCTATGTCAAAGCTATCAACTGCAGATAAAATTTGCAGTGATACTTTGATAAATGAGTCTATTTGCTTTGTTTTTCCTATCTCATTTAAAGAAACAGCGAAAGTTTCTACAAGTTCTATATCTCCAGATTCTTTAGCTTGAATTAACAACTCCATGAGCTTTGGATACTCTTTTAAAGAGATCTTTTCTTGTACATGAAACCCTTCTTCTTGAATCTCTTTAGCATCAATAATAGCACAGGGAATAAGCTCACACATTGCATTTATAAGATTATTAGATTCAACGGGTTTAAGAAGAAACCTATCAAATATTTTGTTGTGATCGTCATCCTCTTTGGAAATGACAGATGCCGTTATGGCTATGACTGGCATATCTTTTAGGGCTTTTATCTCGGTAGTGGCTTCATAGCCATCTTTGTTAGGCATTTTGATGTCCATTAGGATTAAGTCTACATCTGTATCTTTTACAATATCTACAGCTTCTTGACCGTCTCTTGCTTCAAGGAGTTTTAAATTTGAGCCACTAAGGTACTCTTTGATTAATGTTCGGTTAAGATCTATATCATCAGCGATTAAAACAGTGGATCCTTGAAACTCAACTGTTAGGTTTTGAATAGTGTTTTGTAGCGCACTTGTGTTGCTGATTTCTACGTCATTTAGTGTGATTATGAAGCTTGTCCCCTCATCTCTTACACTATATAGTGTAATTGTTCCATTCATAAGAGAGACTAGTTTTTTAACAATCGCTAAGCCTAACCCTGTTCCACCATAAAGTTTTGTACTCTGATGAGAATGCTGAGTAAACGCTTCAAACATATGTTCTTGCTGCTCTGAATCCATTCCTATGCCAGTATCTTTAACCTCGATTATTAGGTTTAAAGATTTTTCTTCTTGTTTAGAAGCTGTTATAAGAATGCTTATACTACCTTCAGGCGTGAACTTTATTGCGTTACTAATGAGGTTGAAAAGTACCTGCCTGATTCTAATTTCATCGATAATTAAAGTCTGTGGTATATTTCTATCAATATCTATTTTGAGTTCTAATGCTTTTTCTTGTGCTTTATGATAAAAAATACTTTGAATTTCATCTGCAATTGATTGGATGTTTACAGGTGCAAATTCAAGTTCAAGTTTTCCAGCTTCGACTTTTGAGAGATCTAAAATATCGTTTATCAGCGTTAATAAGATTTTAGAACTATCTTTTACAGAGTTGACATAGCTTTTGTGGGTGGGTTGAGTGATATCTTTACTCAGTAGGTCTGTAAATCCGATGATAGTGTTCATAGGTGTTCGTATTTCATGAGACATATTCGCTAAAAACTCAGATTTCATTTTATTAGCTTCATCTGCTTCATTTTTTGCAGATTCAAGTTCTATTGTTCTAACAGAAACAATACCCTCAAGGTTTGTATTTACAGACTCAAGAGCCTCTTTTGTTCTATGAAGTTCATTATACACTTTATTCATTTTATCTAAGATTCTAAATAGAACAAACCATTCAAAAATCACAAATGCAGCATGCAGTAGAACTATATCCAATCCACAGCCATAATTAAATATGATGACTGGAGTATTGAAAAAATTGATATTAAATTCTTGAAGATAGTTGAAAATCAAGTGGTGTAGCAGAATAAATATAGAAGCTATAGAGACAATTTTGGGATCTCTGTAGATCACAAGGAATGATAGCGCGCCAAATATATGAAAGTGCATCTCTATTCGGCCTAGACTCTGTTGTATCATTATGATAGAGAAAGTTAAGAGAACAAGAGCCGTTATATACCTGTAAACTTGTGTATGTTTAAAGTATATATATGCCATAAGTGTTATGAAAAAAAGAGTACCACCTCCAAATACACCAAGAGCATAAGCATCAAAGAGGTAAGCAACAAGAGTGGAAACAAGTAGCCAGTGGAAGAAAATAAGCTTGAGCATAAATAAGTCAGAGTGCTGTGAATTTGGAATAATGCTATGAGTCATTGAGAAGTTCCTGTATATCTAATTGTATCTGTTTGACATCGTAAGGAAAAGCTGAGTATATAAAACGGATTTCTTTGAGAGATTTTGATTTTTTTACTATGTATAAATGTGCTGTATGATCAAACTCTGTTTTATCTCTAAGCCCAGGAGCAAAAAAAACATTAAAGGGCTTAGTATAATCACGAATAATTTTTTTGTTTAGGTATATACCAGTAAAATCATCATGAAAATACTCCGCAAACCTAGAGGGAAGCATTTTATCCTCAGACATTGAAATATCTAAAAATTTGAGACCAACCTGTGCTTTTGTTTGAGTATCTAAAGATTCATAAAGTAGAGAAATATTTTCTAAACGTGGAGTACATATATCAACACATCCAGAGTATCCAAAAAAGAGAAGTTCTATATTTTTTTCACTGTTTAAGATAAGTGGTAGATTTATCTCTTTTTTTAACTCAGTTCGAGAGATATTTTTTGTAAAGAATGTGGGTAGAACCATCACTGCAACTGAGACAATAGGAATAAGCATAAGAAGTAAAATGGCAAATATTTTTTTTAACATTATTTATTGTATAAGTACTTAATCTTTAAGATATCATCTATATTTTCAAGAAAAAGTTCTACAAGTTTAGGTTCAAATGCTTTACCACTCTCTTTTTTAAGAAAATTTAATGTTTCTTCAATACTCCATGCTTTTTTGTAAACTCTGTCATGGCTAAGTGCATCAAATACATCAGCAATGGCAGTAATACGCCCAAAAATATGAATCTCGTTTCCTCTAAGCCCTTTTGGATATCCTGTTCCATCCCACTTTTCATGATGTTCATGTGCAATAAGTGCAGCAGTTTGGAGTAATTCATGCTTTGATTTATTGAAAATTTCCCAACCTAAAGAACTATGGGTTTTCATGATTTCAAACTCTTCAATAGTAAGTTTTCCAGGCTTTAAAAGAATTTGATCAGGGATAATTACCTTTCCTATATCGTGCATAGGAGAGGCCATCTTGAGCATTTCAGCCTCTGCTTGAGTGCATCCATAAGCATGAGCTAAAAGCTCTGAAAATAGAGAGACTCTATTTACATGGTCTCCAGTCTCTTTTGATCGCCACTCTCCCAACTCCCCAAGCGTATGTAAAACCTCTTGTTGAGAGGAGATTATGTCATGTCTGAGTTCAACTTCTTGTGTGATATCCGTACGGATACTGATATATTCAACTATCTCATTGTCTTTATTTAGGATTGGCATTACAGTGGACTCAACAAAATAACTAGTACCATCTTTAGCCCTATTTTTTATGACGCCTGCCCATATTTCATTATTTTGTATAGTTTTCCAAAGCTGTTTAAACACTTGCTTATTTGTATCAGGACTTCGTACTATATTGTGATTACAACCAATGAGTTCTTCTCTAGAGTATTGAGATGTTTCACAAAATCTATCATTTACGTAGGTGATGATTCCCTTTGTGTCAGTCTTTGAAACAAGTGAACCAATATCCACTGCAACTTTATACTGTTCTAAAAGAACTTTTGTGTCATCTACTTCATTTTGTAGAGTTTGTTTTGCTAAAAATAGTTCAACATGTGTTTTTACCCTATGAAGAAGTTCACTCTCATCAAAGGGCTTCGTTATGTAATCTGCTCCAGAGTGCTCAAACCCTTTACGGATACTTTCTTGATTAGCGTTGGCAGAGAGAAAAATAATGGGAATTTGTTTATATGAGTCTGTGGACTTAATAATATCTGCTGTCTCATAACCATCTAATCCTGGCATGTTTATATCTAGTAGTATGAGTGTGTATTCACGAGTGGATAATTGTTCAATACCTTTTTCACTACTAGTAGCAAAAAATATATTGTAAAGGTCTACTGATTTTAATACATTTGCGGCAAGCTGAATGTTTTTAGTGTTATCATCAATAATTAATATATTGTTTCTATTGTTCATAATGAAAATCCTGTATATATGCAATTTATATATCATTATAGCAAAGATTTTTAATATGTTTCTTATTGCTCTTTATATACAATGGTGTCAGCAGATAAAGAGGAAGTAAAATGGGTTTAGAAAGTAGAAGTAGTATATGTGAATTATGTTCAAGTAGCGAAGATTTAAGTGCTTTAGAATTACCAATAAGTGATGGAAGTGATGAGCAAAGTGTTTATATTTGTGCTAATTGTAAGTCTCAAATTGAGAATAATACATTAGATGAGAACCATTTTAACTGTTTAAATGACTCTATGTGGAGTGAAACACCAGCTGCTAAAATAATGTCATATATTCTTTGGAGTAAACTAGGTCGTCAAGATATGCTAGAGATGATGTATCTTGAAGAGGATGAGTTGAACTTGGCGCAACAAGCAGTAGAAAAAGATGCTAACAAGCTTGTCTATAAAGATGCTAACGGTGTTACACTTAACTCAGGCGACACAGTTGTTATCACAAAGGACTTAGATGTGAAGGGAACAGGTTTTACCGCTAAACGCGGTACTGCTGTTCGTAACATTGGTCTTGTTCCAAATGATGAAACACATATTGAAGGTCGTGTAAATGGCGTTAAGATTCACATACTAACTTGTTACCTTAAAAAGTCTTAGGTTTTTTATGCAACCCACTGACAGATTTCATAAAATAGACAAAGACTTTCGTAATCCTTTTGCTCGTGACCGTGACCGTATCATCCATTCAGGATCATTTAGAAAGCTTGAGTACAAGACTCAGGTTTTTTTAAACCATGAAGGAGATTTTTTTCGTACACGTCTGACGCACTCTATAGAAGTTTCTCAAATAGCACGTTCTATCACTTCAACATTAGGCTTAAATGAGTCTCTTGCAGAGGCTATAGCCTTAGCTCATGACTTAGGTCATACACCTTTTGGTCATGTTGGTGGAGATACTTTAGATGAGTGCTTAAAAGCGGATGGTTTTGAAAATGGGTTTGAGCATAACTTTCAGAGTTTTCGAGTAGTTTCTAAGTTAGAAAAACGCTACAAGAACTTTGATGGGCTTAATCTTACTTTTGCTACACTCGAAGGTATACTAAAGCACTCATACCCTTACCACAAGTCTTTTTTACCAGCCTCAGTACATGAGCAGTTCAACTTAGATAAACATCCATCTTTTGAAGCGATGATAGTTGATCGTGCAGATGAGATAGCCTACACGAGTCATGATATTGATGATGGCGTTAACTCGGGGCTGATTAGTTTTGATGATCTTAAAGAGAGTGAACTTGTTTGTGAGATTTTAGAGAAAGTCTCGGCAGAGGGAGTTGGTGAGGAAGATGATGAGATGTTTCGCTATAGATTTAGCTCGCACCTTATCAATCATCTCGTCTATTCACTCTTGGAGTACTCAGAACCTAGACTGAAAGACCCAACAGATGAAACGCCAATAGGCTTGGACAAAGAGCTTGAGACAAAACTGAAAAAACTTAAAAAATTGATGTATCAAAAAATGTATCAGCATAAAAATATAGTTCGTAAAATGTATGCTGGAGCGCAAGCTATAAAAGGTCTCTACAGAGGTCTTATGGAAGAAGAGAAAATGTTACCACCTTTTTATGCCGAGCAACTCTCTTATCGTAAAAAACATCGTGTGATTGCTGACTATATAGCGAGTATGAGTGATAGGTATGCACTTAACTTTTATAATGAAATGTACGGAAAACTTTGATAAATGAAACTATTTTTACTATTAAATCTATTTATACTATCTTTATCAGCAACAAACTTAGATACAAATACTACACAAGGTATTGTGCCAAGTGAAGAACAAAATACAAGTGTAGAGATAGAACCTATAGAGAGTGAAGATGATAACACTACATCTAAAGATAGTAAACGACCAAAAGAAGATATCTTAATAGTAAAAGATAACTCTGGTTTGAGTGATGATGAGATACGTAAACGTGCTAAAACTTCTGATAATAAAAAGGTGGCAAAAGTTTCTGTATCTGAAGTTGTAAAAGCACTTGATGAATCAGGTAAAGTTGATATATCAAAACTCCAAGAGAGATGGGAAGACCTCTCTCCAACTCCCCTAAACCATGACTGGGTACAGACCAAGTCTGGAGAGTGGTTTAAGGGAGAGATAAAAGCTCTTTATGATGATAAGTTAGAGTTCGATAGTGATGAAGTAGGGCTCTATACTTTTGACTTTGATGATGTCGTTCGTATTAAAAGTTACCACATCATTAGTGTAAACATTGAAAATCTTGCATCCTTTCCTGGTATTTTACGCCTAAAGGGTGAGGACTTAACCATAATTCAGGGAGAGAATAGGTATGAGTTTAAACGCCAAGATATTGTCTCTTTTGCTCCTGATGGGGAGTATGAGAGGAACTTTTGGTCTGGGAAAGCGACTCTAAGCCTCGACATACGAAGTGGAAACACTAATCAGTATGACTATAGTGCAAAGTTTAATGCACAAAGACGTACCTCTGTGTCACGTCTCTCTTTTGATTATTTAGGACGGATTACTTCAAAAGATAATACTGAAACTGCAAATGACCACCGTATCAATCAAAAATATGATAGATACCTAACTCGCCACTTCTTCTGGACACCTGTATTTAGTGAGATATACACAGATAAGTATAAAAATATAGATAGACAGCTTACACTTGGGCTTGGAGTAGGTTACACACTTATAGATACAAAAAAGAGTACATGGAGTCTCTCTGGTGGTCCTGCATTTCTCTATACTCGATATGAAACTGTTGGTGCAGATAAGAGTATAGATAGTTTTTCTCCAGCCTTAGAGCTTAGTACAAAGTATGAAATTGAAATCAATAAGATTACAGATATCACCTATAGTTACAAGTTGACCTTTACAGATAGTGCAGCAGGAAAGTACAAACACCATATGCTCCTTACACTTGAAAATGAGATAACATCATGGTTAGACATTGATGTAACGGGTGTTTGGGACTATATACTTGAACCAGAGATCGCTGCAGACAACAGTCTCCCCAAACGCGACGATTATCAACTTCTTGTAGGATTTGGAATAGAGTTTTAGGAAATAAGAGGTAATTGAGAAACATTTTTAGGGTATGATAACAAATGACAAATTGCTAAAGAAAGGAATTTCAAATGTTTAACAATCTCTCCATAAAACTAAAAATGGCACTTATGGTGCTCATTCCTTCTATCATAATCATTATATTGCTAAGTATTAACAGTTATAAGAGCTATGTAGAGTTACAAGAGTTACAAAAGATAGAGCAAGCGACTATGTTAGCGACGAAAATAAGTGCTTTGGTGCATAACACTCAAAAAGAGCGTGGGGCTTCGGCTGGTTTTATCGGTTCAAAGGGTAAAAAGTTTGTAGAAGCTCTTCCTAACATCAGAAAAGATACAGATAAGACAAGAGCTGAGATGGAAGCATTTTATGAGAGTATGGACTTCTCTGTCTATCCTCAAGAGATGCAAGATCAGATGAATGATGCAATGAATCGTCTCTCCCAGCTTGCTGCTACTAGAAATAGTATTAGCTCTTTAAGTTATAATGTCCCACAGACTGTAGGCTACTACACACCTTTAAATGGTGCTTTTTTAGATACAATCGCATATATCGCCAAGATGAGTTCTGAAAAAAATATGACTACCTCATTAACAGCATTTACAAATTATCTCTACTCAAAAGAGCGTGCTGGAGTTGAGAGAGCTGTAATGACTGGAACATTTGCAAAGGACTCTTTTCCAAAAGGTTTTTATGCAAAGTTTGTAAAGCTTATGAGTCAGCAAGATACCTATATGGGGAGATTTCTATTTTTAGATTCTCAAGAGAATAGAGCTTTTTACAAGCAGACTGTAGTTGGTCGTAGTGTAGATGAAGTCAACCGCATGAGAAAGATAGCCCTTGCTCATATAGATGGTGACTTTGGTGTGGATGCATCGTATTGGTTTAAGACAATTACAGCGAAGATTAATCTACTTAAAAAAGTTGAAAATCATTTAGCGGATGGTATCTTAGTGCAAGTAGATGCTTTAAAGAGTCAAGCACAAAGTAGTATGATTGTGAGTATTATTCAAAATATTATTATTATGCTTTTTATTTTAGGTTTTGGTGGTTTTGTGGCAACTAATCTTACAAGAAGAATCTCAGCTTTTAAAGATGCACTCGATGATATCGTCTCTTCAAATGATTTTACAAAATCGATTCCATGTTTTGCAAATGATGAACTCGCATCAATAGTTAGCGCTGCAAACCATACAGTAGCCGCAGCACATACAGCAATACAGAGTGCAAATGATGCCATGCAAAATGCAGAAGATAATGCAAGTGAGAGCGAAAAACAGTTAGAGAAAAATAGATTGACACTCAAACTGACTGAACTACTCAGTGAAGGTGCTAACTCTGGTTTAGCAACTGTTCAAGAGGGTATGACAGATAATATGGCTTCAATTGACTCTATAAATGAAAAGAATGCTCAAACAGAAGTTGTGGTAGCAGAGGTAAAGAACTCAACAGAACAGATGGGAGAGTCTCTGAGTAATATTTCTCATAAAATGCATGATAGTAGAGAGTACTCTGATCAGCTAAACAATAGTGTCAATGAGATAACAAATGTTATAGCCCTCATAAAAGACATCTCAGACCAGACAAATCTACTAGCTTTAAACGCCGCTATTGAAGCTGCTCGTGCAGGTGAGCATGGTCGTGGTTTTGCGGTTGTTGCTGATGAGGTTCGTAAACTTGCAGAGCGTACTCAAAAAGCGACAAGTGAAGTAGAGGTAAACATCAACCTACTTAAACAAAACTCTGCGGCTATGCAGGACTTTTCAGAGCAGATGGATGAGGAGATTGGTACGTCCTTAGAGAATTTGGAGAGTTTTAATGGAAGCCTCCATGAACTTGTAGAGAAAGCACATGATATAAAAGATGAGAATCGTACTATTTCAAACATGATGTTTTTAAATCTTGCAAAAATTGATCATATTGTGTTTAAGCTTGCAGGCTATGATAGTGTCTTTAAAGATGATGGAAGCTTTACATTTTCCGACCATACAAGTTGTAGATTTGGTAAGTGGTACACAACTACTGGAAAAGAGGTCTTTGGGAAGAATCCAATTTATTCAGCTATAAACAGACCGCATCAGGCAGTACATGATAGTGTGAAGAGTATCCCAAGCTATGTTCAAGAGGGAAGTTTAGAAAATGCAGATAAGATAATAGAAGCATTTAGTACAGCCGAGAAAAACTCCAAAGAACTCTTCGCAGCACTAAACGGACTTTAACAATATTTATCACTATTTTGGATATACTGATTTCAGATAAATATTCTAAAGGAAGTTTTTATGTTCAATAAAACCTTGAAAATTGTGATAAGTTTAGTAGTCGTTTTTGCATTCTCTTCATCTCTTAATGCAAAAGAGTTAAGTAAAGAGCGAATAAACCAAGTTCTTAAAGAAGCCTATGTGAAGTACAAGGGTGACATGGGTGGCAAAAATGCTAACTACATTAAAGCTCTTGATATTGTCGATCCAAATATTTTTGGTATCTCTTTAGTAGATGCTAAAGGAAATATCTATGAGATAGGAGACACGACTCAAGTTGTCTCCATCCAGTCCATCTCTAAGGTTTTTACAGCGGCACTTGTTATGAGTGAAAAGGGCTCTAAGTTTGTTCAGGAAAAGATAGGTGTAAATGCCACAGGTGCGGCGTTTAACTCCATAATAGCTATAGAGCAGCATGGAGGTTCAGCTTTGAACCCTTTTGTAAATGCTGGGGCTATACAGTCTACATCGTGGGTTGGGGCAAAAGACTCAAAAGAGCGTTGGGCTAAAATATCGGCAAATATGTCCGCATATGCAGGCCGTAACCTTACTCTCAATGAGCCAGTATATGACTCAGAAGTCAATGATAACAAACGTAACCAAGCTATCAGTAAGATTTTAGATGCTTATGGAAGAATGGGAAGTGATCCGCTTGAGGCAACAACAGTGTATACAAAACAGTGCTCTTTAAATGTTTCTGCACACGATTTAGCTGTTATGGGCGCAACACTTGCAAATCATGGAGTAAACCCAGTCACAAAGTCAAGAGTAATCGCAGCGAAACATACTCCAAAGGTGATGGCAGTTATGGCAACAGCAGGACTTTATGATAATGCTGGAGATTGGTTATACGACACTGGGGCACCTGCTAAAAGTGGTGTTGGTGGTGGAATAGTAGCTGTTATACCTGGAGAGTTTGGTATAG
>JAYEJR010000014.1:0-3865 GCA_034660715.1 Campylobacterota bacterium
ACGTCTTGGTATCAACCGTAACTGGGAGAGCCGTTGGTTCCCTAACTTTAAAACAGCTCCAGCTGCTTTAGGTGAAGATCACAAGATAAGAACATTTTTAAAGAAAGAGCTTTACTATGCTGGTGTTTCTAACATCATCATCGAAAGAACAGTTAAAAGACTTCGTGTAACTATCGTTGCTGCTCGTCCTGGTATCATTATCGGGAAGAAAGGTGCGGACATTGAGAAACTTAAAACTTCTCTTCAAAAGTTAATCGGAAAAACTATTTCTGTTAACATCAAAGAAGAGAAAAAAGCTCAAACTTCAGCACAACTTGTTGCTGAAAACATTGGTACTCAACTTGAGCGTCGTGTAGCATTTAGACGTGCTATGAAGAAAGTTATGCAAGGTGCACAACGTTCTGGTGCTAAAGGTATTAAAGTAGCTGTTGCTGGTCGTCTTGGTGGTGCTGAGATGGCTCGTACTGAGTGGTACTTAGAGGGACGTGTTCCTCTTCATACACTACGTGCGAAAATCGATTATGGTTTTGCTGAAGCTCATACTACATACGGAATCATCGGTATTAAAGTATGGATCTTCAAAGGTGAGGTACTTACTAAAGGTATCCCAGCTGAAGTAGCTGAAGAGAAGCAAGATCGTAAACGTCGCGCTCCAAGAAAAGAAAAGGCTGAATAGTTATGTTAATGCCAAAAAGAACAAAATACCGTAAGGTAATGAAAGGACGTAACCGTGGTTACGCTCGTTCAGGTTATTCATTAGCGTTTGGAGACATCGCTTTTAAAGCTGTTGAAGCTGGTCGTATTAACTCTCGTCAAATTGAGTCAGCACGTATCTCTGCAACTAGACACATTAAACGTCAAGGTAAGATTTGGATTCGTGTATTCCCTGCTAAACCGTTAACTGCTAAGCCTCTTGAAACTCGTATGGGTAAAGGTAAGGGAGCTGTTGATCAATGGGTTATGAATATTAAACCAGGTCGTATCATATTTGAGATAGCTGGTATTCCAGAAGATATAGCTCGTGAAGCATTAACTCTTGCTATGCACAAGCTTCCATTTAAATGTAAAATTATCACTGCGGAGATGAGCAATGAAATATTCTGATTTAGCAGATAAAACAGTTGCAGAGCTTAATGCTATGCTTAAAGAGAAGAAAACTGAACTTTTCACTCTTAAAATTAAACAAAAGATGATGCAACTTCAAAATACTAGCGAACTTAAAGTAGCTAAAAAAGATATCGCAAAAATCAACACTGCAATTACTGCAGTGGCAAACTAAGGAGCCTATAGATGACACACAAACGTGAAATTCAAGGTAAAGTAGTAACTATCTCTGGTGACAAAACAGTATCTATTGTTGTAGAACGTCGTGTTATGCACCCTCGTTACCACAAAGTTGTAAAGCGTTTTAAAAAGTACCTAGTACATGATGAGCGTAATGAAGTTAAAGTTGGTGATGAGATTATTGCAATCGAATGTCGTCCACTTTCTAAGACTAAATCTTTTAGACTTAAAACAGTAGTATCAGGAGCTAAATAATGATCCAAGGTTTTACTCGTTTAGTAGTAGCTGATAACACAGGTGCTAAAGAGATTATGTGTATTAAAGTGCTTGGTGGTTCTAAGCGTCGTTATGCATCAGTAGGTGACGTTATCGTTGCTTCTGTTAAAAAAGCGACTCCAACTGCTAAAGTTAAAAAAGGTAAGGTTGTTAAAGCTGTTATCGTTAGAACTCATAAAGAGATCCAACGTGAAAATGGTTCATTAATTCGTTTTGATGACAATGCAGCTGTAATCCTTGATGACAAAAGAGAACCAATCGGTACTCGTATTTTTGGCCCTGTTGGTCGTGAAGTACGTTATGCTGGTTTCATGAAAATTGTTTCTCTTGCGCCGGAGGTTGTTTAATGTCAAAGTTTAATTTCAAAAAAGGTGATACTGTAGAAATTATCGCTGGAGATGACCGTGGAACTAAGGCTACTGTATTAGCAGTTATGCCAAAGAAAAACAAGGTTATCGTTGAGGGTTGTAAAATAGCTAAGAAAGCTGTTAAACCAACTGAAGAGAATGCAAAAGGTGGTCATATCAATAAAGAGATGCCTATCGATGCTTCAAACGTACGTAAAGTGGAGGCATAAAAGTGGCTCGTTTTAAAGAAAAATATTTAGGTTTAGCATCTGAATTACAAACTGAATTAGGAATCAAAAATCCTATGCAAACACCAAAAATTGAGAAGATTACTATCTCTGTTGGTGCTGGTTTTGCAATGAAAGATAACAAGCTTATCCAAAACATCGAAGATACTATTACTAAGATTGCTGGTCAAAAAGCTTCTACAGTAATCGCGAAAAAATCTGTTGCAGGTTTTAAAGTTCGTGAAGGTATGCCAGTTGGTATCCGTGTAACTCTTCGTGGTGAAAACATGTATAACTTTCTTGATCGTCTAGTATCTATTGCACTTCCACGTGTAAAAGATTTCCGTGGTGTTCCAAGAAATGGTTTTGATGGTCGTGGTAACTATAACTTCGGTCTATTAGAGCAACTAATTTTCCCAGAGATTACTTATGATTCAATTATGCAAATCCACGGTATGAATATTACTATGGTTACTACTGCTGATTCAGACAAGGCTGCATTTACTCTATTAGAGAAAATGGGTATGCCTTTTACTAAAGGGAGCAACTAATGGCTAAGAAGTCTATGATCGCAAAAGCGGCAAGAGAACCTAAGTTCAAAGTACGTGGTTACACAAGATGTCAAATCTGTGGTCGTCCACATTCAGTACTTAGAGACTTCGGAATCTGTCGTATCTGTTTTAGAAAAATGGCAAATGAGGGAATGATCCCAGGTGTTAGAAAGTCTTCTTGGTAACCCAAGAGGAAACTTCTATTCATTAGCAGTTGTCTCACTTTCGTGAGTCAACTACACATAAGGAAAAATAATGGCAATTAATGATCTAGTATCAGATGCGTTAACACGTGTTCGTAATGCAGGTATGAGAAGATTACCAGTTACTACTTTAGTTCACTCTAAGAGTGTTGAAGCATTAGCAAATATCTTAGTAGATAAAGGTTACATTGAGTCTTGTAATGTAACTGAAGATGGCGTTAAAAAAACTATTAAAGTTGTACTTAAGTACGATGAAAATGGTAAAACAGTAATCAATGAAATGAAAAGAGTTTCTAAGCCTGGTAGACGTGTTTACAAAGGTAAAGAAGATATCAAGCGTTTCAAAAATGGTTATGGTACTATTATTGTAAGTACATCACACGGCGTTCTAGCTAATGACAAGGCATATGACCTTGGTATTGGTGGTGAAGTTATGTGTACAGTTTGGTAGGGAGATAGCATGTCAAGAATTGGTAAAAAACCGGTAGAATTTGCAGCTGACGTTAAAGTTAGTTCAAATGGAAATGTTATAACTTTTGCTAAAGGTAAACTTAGCATGGATCTAGACACAAAAGGGAATGTTGACTTCACTGTTGATGGAAATGTTTTAACTTTTGCTGCTAAATCAGATGAGAAAGCTCATAGAGCATTCTGGGGAACATACAGAGCATTAGCTGCTAATATTGTTACTGGTCTTACAACTGGTTACTCTAAGCAACTAGAGATTAATGGTGTTGGTTATAGAGCTGCTGTTAAAGGTAAAGTTCTTAATCTTCAACTTGGTCACTCTCATGACATCAACTACGATTTAGTAGATGGTCTTGAAGCTTCTGTTGAAAAAAATGTTATTACTCTTAAGAGTCATGACAAACAACTTCTAGGTTCTGCAGCTGCAAAAATCAGAAGTTTCCGTCCACCAGAGCCTTACAAAGGTAAAGGTGTTAAATACATGGAAGAGCATATCGTGCGTAAAGCCG
>JAYEJR010000015.1:0-17650 GCA_034660715.1 Campylobacterota bacterium
CAGAGTAGCGAATAAATTACCTAGTGGTAATTTATTCGCTAGAGTCAACCACAACTATTTCCAAACGCCCTCTAAAGAATGCGAACAGTATGGACAAATGCCATCTTCTTCCAGTCGGTTCTCTACGTGTACCCCTACTCTGCCACTGCGTTTTACCACTGCCCTTTTACAGCTTGGACAATAGGTGGATTCACTCAGAGTCGTTTTTGTCTGGAATGAGAAGAGTGGTTATCTCTATCCATATCCCTTTTGAGTGGGCGTACTTCACGCACTCCAAAACGGGTTTTAGTTTCGCTCCGCATACCTCTTTGTAAAACTCGTTTGAAAAAGATTTTATGTCTATGTTCATACCGTCTATGTACGGTTCTAACAAGTCTAGGGCTTTGTGCGTTTCATACCCGCTTGTCACATAGATGTTTTTTAAACCCTTCTCATGCGCTAGTTTTGCAGTGTCGTAGGTATACTCAAAGAAAACTATCGGTTCATTATAGGTGTAGGCTATCGAGTCGCATCCGTTTTCCAACGCAAGTTTCACCGCCAGCTCTGGAGATAGCTCTCTGCCGACTATTTTATGATTGCGTTCTTTAGGGTATTGGGATATTTCATGGTTTTGGCAAAAAGCGCAAGAGAAGTTGCAACCCACCGTTCCAAACGAAAAGACTTGCGAGTTTGGAAGAAAATGAAACATCGGCTTCTTTTCAATCGGGTCTGCGTTTATGGCGGCCGCAAGACCGTAGACTGTAAGTTTTAGTTGCGCATTTTGTACCTGTCTTATGCCACAAACACCATATTCCCCCTCGCTTAATACGCAAGCCTGAGAGCAGGCCTGACACAAAACCTTTCCACTGTCGAGCTCTTTACTGAGCCATGCGTGATGAGACATACCATTCCCCTTTTACATATAATATCATACAACCCAAAAAATTATGGTTAGATTAGCATTCTAGAAAGTCATGCTCCCTAATGTTTAGATTAATCACTGGAAGTAGTATAAAATTTTATTAATTCCATAGCTGTTTTTGTTATAAATCTAACATAATTTTAATTCGAAGAACGGAGATAACAATGTTTCAGACAATAACTTACGAAGAAGAAGTGCAATTTAAATACACATTGCCTGATGAAGATGAGGAAAGGTTTATAGAACATGATCTCACTCTAGTTTGGGAAAATAGCGTTGAAGAGTTCATAGAAGAACATGGCAAAGAAAAGACATACAAGATTAATGAGTTTAAACGAGAAAGTGCACAAAAGTTTTTTCTCCACCAACTAGAAGAGCGAACGGATGGGCTTATAGAAGAAGTGCAAGAGGAGATAGCCAACAAAATGAAGTTTGGTTTCGAGTTTAGTGGGCAACTTCACAACGACGACTAGCGTTTCATCTCAGTCGAAGCATAATAAATATACCATACCGTTATATTTAAAAAGGTTCGCTACACATGACTCAAGAGATAAGCTTAACGGTAAAATCAGAATTTATTAAACCCTATAAAGATGGTTACCCTCTCATCTCCAAAGAGTCCATACTCAACTGGGACAAAGTGAGTGAAGAAGGTTCTGTTTTAAACCTTGTAGACGAGAAGGGAAAGTTTATTCTCAAAGCGTATCATGGCGTTCAAAACAAAGGCTATGGCTGGGCTCTCTCATTTGATAAAAACGAGAAAATAAACACAGCCTACTTCAGCAAGAAAATCAGCTCTGCCATAGAGTATAGAAAAGAGTTTTTTGCAGATGAAGAGACAACCGCATTTAGAGTCTTCAACGGAGAAGGTGATGGTGTAGGTGGTTTAACTATCGACTACTTTGATGGCTTTTATCTACTTACCTGGTATAGTCTTGGCATTTACGAGTTCAAGGCAGACATCTTAGAGGCACTAAAAAGTAGCGTTACTTACAAAGGCATCTACCAGAAAAAGCGTTTTGATTCTAAGGGTAAATACCTAGACGACGAGAACGACTTTATTTGTGGGGAAGAAGCTGGGGCTCCTATGTTAGTCAAAGAAAATGGCATGAACTTTGCCATCTACTTAGACGATGGGGCTATGGTTGGCGTTTTCTTAGACCAAAAAGATGTTCGCAAAACTCTTAGAGAGAAGTACTCCAAAGGTAAAACAGTTCTCAACACCTTCTCTTATACTGGAGCTTTCTCAATAGCTGCGGCACTTGGCGGATCTGCTAAGACTACAAGTGTCGACTTAGCTAAACGCAGTCTGGGTAAAACCCAAGAGCACTTTAGCATCAACGACATTGATGTAAACAAGCAAGAGATCATCGTCGAAGACGTATTTAACTACTTTAAGTACGCCGTTAAAAAGAAGCTCTCGTACGATGTAGTCGTTTTGGACCCGCCTAGTTTCGCTAGGTCCAAAAAGCGTACCTTTAGTGCTTCAAAAGACTATGTAAACCTCTTAAAAGAAGCCATCCAGATAACAAACAAAGGTGGAATCATAGTAGCATCTACAAACTCCGCCAACTTTAGCATGATGACTTTTAGCGACTTTATCTCTAAAGCGTTTAGAGAACTAAAAGGAAAGTATGAGGTAAAAGAGAGATACTCTCTGCCAAAAGACTTCAGAGTCTCTAGTAAGTTTAAAGAGGGTGACTACCTAAAAGTGGTATTTATCAAGAAGTTAAAATAATAGCATGAGTAGATATAAGATAGCTATCATAGGTGCTGGTCCCGCTGGTCTTATGGCTGCACAAGTTCTCTGTGAAGCGGGTTACGAGCCTGTAGTCTTTGACGCCATGCCCTCTGCTGGACGCAAGTTCCTACAAGCTGGTCGTGGGGGTTTAAACCTTACTCATTCGGAAGACTCTACCCTCTTTGCAAGCCGTTACTTTGAGGCTCAAAAACATTTACAACCTGCCCTAGATATTTTTAGTCAAACAGACATACGATTATGGTCAGAGAGTCTTGGATTTGAGACTTTTGTTGGTTCCTCAGGAAAGGTCTATCCACTCGATAAAAAAGCTGGTCCCCTACTTCGTACTTGGTTACGCAAGCTTAAAGCAAATAAGACCCAGTTTAAGATGAAACATCGTTGGATCGGTTGGTCAAAAGACGCTTGGCAGTTTGATACGCCTGATGGTCTCAAAGAGTATGCGTTTGACGCGGTCATACTGGCGTTAGGCGGTGCTTCTTGGCCGCGTTTAGGTTCAACGGGTAGCTGGACGACTCTTTTAGCAGAAAAAGGACTCTCTATAACTCCTCTCAAACCTGCAAATATGGGTTTTAACATAACTTACTCGGAGTTCTTTAAAGAGAAGTTCTCAGGAACACCACTGAAAAACATAGAACTAAGTTTTAAGGACGTCAAAGGCGGTTTTCACTCTAAACTAGGTGAACTCCTAGTAAGCGAGTATGGTGTTGAGGGAAGTTTGATATATACTCACTCTAAACTGCTGAGAGAACAGCTAGAGAAGAATGCTCCCTTTACTGTCAACTTAGACCTCTTTCCTCATCGTAGTGAAGCTAAACTCTTACAACAGTTAAGTGCTCAAAAAGGAAAACAGAGTTTAAGTGCCTTTTGGAAGCGTATAGGAGTGGATGGCGTTAAAGCTTCACTACTGAGAGAAATCTTGGGCAGAGAGCAACTCGCTCAACCTGAGCTAGTGGCAAAAACTCTTAAAGAGTTTCCACTACGACTAGAGTCTTATCGAGCCATCGAAGAAGCTATAAGTACTGCTGGAGGTTTAAAGTTTGAAAACCTAGACGAGAACCTTATGCTAAAAGATTTCCCTCATGTATTTTGCGTTGGAGAGATGCTCGACTGGGAAGCACCAACGGGGGGCTACCTTTTAACGGGAGTCATGGGACAAGGCAAACAAGCCGCGGAAGGTCTTATAAGGAGCATATCTAATGAACGCAACGACTAATGATTCAAAAAATCTACTCGCGCTTAACAAACCAAAAGGTTACATAGTCACTCGCTCTGATGAACGCGGACGAAAAACGGTTTACGATCTCCTACCTGACTGGGTTTTTAAGGATCAGTGGATGCCCATAGGTCGTCTTGACTTAGAGTCCAAAGGTCTTCTTCTTTTTACTCAAAACGGTAAAATAGGAAACGCCCTAACAAAGCCCGGAGGTTGCGTAAAGATATACGAAATCTGGGTCAGAGGTCACGTAACGGACGAACACATAGCAACAGCCTTAAAGGGTGTGCAAAGTCCACACGGTCTACTAAAAGCTCTTGTCGTTGAGAAGATAGGCATGGGTGGAGCGAAAACAAAACTAAGAGTGCAGATAGACGAAGGCAAGAACAGACATATCCGTAGACTTTTTGGAGCGATGAAAGACCCAAAGTTTGGAACGCCGCTAAAGGTTGTGAGTCTAAGTCGAGTTAGTATCGGTAGTCTTACTCTGAACATAGAAAGTGGTAAGTGGCGTTTCCTCACACAAGAAGAGGAAAACGGCTTAATGAACACGTTTAATAAAGGGCACCTCTAAAATAAAAGGTTAGTACAAATATGCTACAAAAAGAAGTAACAAAAGAAAATCTAAATAGACTAGTCCTTAGTTTTTATACTAAGGTTTTAAAAGACGACTTGATAGGCCCCATCTTTATAAGTGTGTTAGGCGATGACCTTAAAAGTGATAAATGGAAAGCTCATATAGAGCTTTTGACAAACTTCTGGGCTTCTATAGCGCTAGGAGACTTTACGTATAACGGTAACCCATTTGCTCCTCATGTTCAGTTTCAAGACAAACTTAGCATCAAGGCATTTGAGCAGTGGCTTAAGCTCTTTTTTGAGACTCTAAATGCCATCTACGAACCTGAGATAGCACAACAGTTTCTAGCGAGAAGCAAAAACATCGCAGGCAACTTCATCCGTAATCTAAATCTTTCTTAAAGGAGAACTGATGATAGGACTTCAAGACGATATAAGCGATGTAGAACTAAAACAGAGATGGAGACTCTACTGGCTTCACTCTATATTTGAGTTTTCAAGTGTAAAGCTACAAAAGATGTCTTGGCTACAAGGCTCTGATGCTCCTTGGCCAAATGGCGAAGTATGGGAGTCTTCATTTCATCAGTGTATCTCCGCTTACTTTGACAACTTAGCACTAGACGATGCTTATGAAAACGCCATTAAATGGGGAAATGTTTCACAAGAAGAAGCACAAAAAGCTAAAACATTCCATACTCTTGCTCTCTTTTATGATGAACCAGATGAAAACCCAGAACTTATACTACAAGACCCTGAATGGTTAGAGGTAGCAAAAGCTGCACAAGAGTTTTGGAACTATCTAAAAGGAAGTGTTACATCTCAAAGAGAAATTTATGTGATACAAAAGCTAGAAAAAGAGTTTTCTTAACACAGAAGTTGTATAATAAAGATTACTTTAGGGCACCTCTAAAAATCCTAGCATCACTCAGAGGGAAGAAAGAGAGATGAAGTCGTGAATAACTTTCTTATCACCATAGCCATAGCTACGGTGATAAGAAATTCTTTGCGAATTCGCTCTCTTTATCCCTCCCTTTGGGCATAAGAGAAGAGCCTATACTCATCGTTACTCTTTCTTGACTTAGCTTAGGCTAGGTCTTCAAAAGAGTGCCTTGATTATATACTCTTCTCTTATGCTGAGTGACACTAGAGTTTTTAGAGGTGCCCTTTATTAAGGAATCAATTTGAAACTTACCTATATTCTTATCGCAGCCATCTTGGGCTTGACTTATGGTCACTTCTATTATGGTTTTATCTTTAGTCAGGACATCTGTTTATTTGCTGGTATCACACTTATCATGCCAACACTTTTCAATGTAAAATTTACAGATGTAAAACTTCTCTATATTCATAAAATAGTTATGATTAAAGGTCTTTTTATCAACTACCTTCTTCTTCCTCTTATCGCCCTTGGTATAGGACTTCTGACAGATGACTTCGGTATAGCTGCTGGGCTTTTCCTCCTATCAGTACTAAGTGGTGGTGGTATGGTAATGCACTGGATTAAAACTTCTGGAGGAGATACTTCTCTTGGTTTTTTACTTCTTTTTATTAACCTTGTTTTTGTATCTTTTTCTCTACTTATGCTTCATCAGTTTGGTATCTACACATCATCACATTTTAGCCAATCTTATCTAGATGGTCCTAACATGAGTAACTTTGCTAGAGCCGTTATTATTTTACTTATTGTTGTTCCTTTTGTAGTGAGTAGAGTTATCATCTATATCAAACCACTGAAGAATTTTATAGTAGAGAAAAAGAGTTACATCAGTCAAATCAGTATGTACATCATTGTTTTTTATCTATTTGGGCTCCAAAACTCTCAAACCCTTTTTGAAATATATGACTTTGAACCTGAACTCATTTATATCTCGTTTTTTGCTGTAGTCGGTTTTTATGCTGCTGTGTTTATGGCTGCTCATTTTCTTTATAACCTTGACTCTCCTCAAGAAAAAGCTGCTTATTGGCATACTCTTACTCGCTATATAACGCTAGCTCTTGTCATCTCTACATTTTCTTCTAGTACATTTGGTGTTTCTATGCTACTTCCAATTATGTTTGCTTACATTATACAGATACCATTTTCGGCATTTGTAAGTAAACGCCAACTCAAAGGAAAAAAAGATGAGATACACACTACAGTTTAGAATCTGGCACTGGCTAAACGCCATCGTTATACTTGGTTTAGTTACCACAGTACTTCTTAGATGGACTTTTCTTTCTAAGCATACAAATGCAGAGATCTTAATGGAAAAACTTCTTAGTTTCGGCATCACTATCTCTGAGGAGCAAGGAGTGCTCCTTGCAAAAGAGCTGGCTCGCTTGTTCTATACCATCTATAAATAATCCTAGCCATATTATCACTAAGGTAAAAAAGTGAATATGTAGATATCTAAGCTTTGCCAAGAACATACTCTAACTCATATATATTATTTAAAATGTACTCAAAATCTTCTCTGTTCTCATCATCGGAAACTATAAGTAATTTATCTCCTAGTCTCAGAGGCATTTGTGAATCAGGGATCAAAAATATCTCCTCATCGCGTTTTAGTACTAAAAACACTATCGGTAGTATATTTTCCCTGTTTGCACGTGAACGTCGTAGATGCGAGAGGTGTATCTCTTCACCTTTTTGAAGTTCTAAAGAGAGAGCATAAGCATGTTCTTCATCTATTTCAACTTCAAAGTAATGAGGGCTTACTCCTGTTATTTCGTTGAGCATATCTACTATGATTTTTCCCCATGCTTCATCTTTTTTTCTTACTTCTAAAATAAAAGTATCCAAGAGTGGTTTAGATATACAGTTGTATGTACACTCAGCTAAAATCTTTTCAAGTATATATATCTTGTTTATCTTAGCCGCTTGAAACATTGTTAACTCCTCAAGAGAGTTCTCTCTAGCTACAGTAAATATACTTGGATTAAGTTTTTTCGCTTTATTTAAAATAGTAAGATTTAAAAGGTCATCTTTGGTTGCTGCGATGATACACTCTGCACTCTCAACACCTAACTCCAACAACTTCTCTCTATCTTTTTGATCTCCAAAGATTGTTGTCTTATTCTCTTTTTGGTACACAGCTGAGTCTATATCGTACATGATATACTCAACACCAGCTTTTTTAAGACCCTTCTCTATGGCTTTACCCATTCTTCCGTATCCACACACTATATATTTTCCATGTGGCAGCAGGTCTCTTTTTCTTAAGTTGAGACTATGTCCATAGGTCCACATCTCTAAAAGCCAAATATGTGGTGATGTTATACTGTAGTAGATTCTATTTGAGATGATATCAAAAGGATCTTGTACATGTTTTAGTCCCATAGACTTAAAGTGCTCTAAATGTCTTGGAGAACTCCCCTTTACTATGATGTCTATCTTCTTATTTAGAAGCTGACATATAGTAGCAATCTGTGTATTTTTACTATCATCTTTAAAGAGTGAAATAATACCTACACAATTCTTTTGATGGATACCTGCCATTTTAAGCATATACTGTTTGGTTACATCCCCAACCATTGCAGGTACATGAGGGTAGAAGTTTTCTAAAACAAGTTCGTCTATAGTAGCTTCGTCCTTATCTAAAACAACAAACCTATAGTCCTCAACCCCTACTCTGTTAATGATATCTTTAGTGACACTGTTATAACCGAGTATGATATAAAAAGGCTCGCTCAGAGCTTTAACCTGTTTACTAAAGCGATTTCTACTTATCGCTTTACGAAGAGCATCATCTTGGATAAGAGCCACAATAGAACCAATGGCATAAAACCATCCTATAACGGTCATATATATAATACCACTCACCCACATTCTTTGAGGGTATGTAAAAGCATAAGGGGTCTCACCAAAACCGATAGTCGTTGCCATATAACTTACAAAATAAAATGCATCAAAAAAACCCATATGATAAGGTTTTCCCTCATCATCCATACCACCTATCAAGATAAGACCAATGATAGAGATAGTAAAAGTTACTATGACAACTAATAGAGGTGCTCGTAATCGCTTAAGGACTATCCAGAATATTTGATCATTCATTTCTGATTTTATCTTTTAGATTTTACAGTGTCACTTATAAAGAGGATTACCGAGACGCCATTTGCTAAAAGTGCTCCACCAGAGAGAGATACGATAGCTGTTGTAGCTTCAACACCTATGCCATCAAACGCATAGAGTGCAACTGACCAAACAGTAGCAGCCGCTATAAGCTGTATATCTGCTACAAGACTTGTTGCTAACAAAACAGCTCCAAGTTGTGTTTTATCGCCAAGTTTAAGTACTGTAGCTATCAGGTTTACAACTATCGCAGCAAAAAGTTCATAAGCACTATGGTGACTTATAAGTTCAGCATCTCCATAGAAAAACCCAAAGTTTAGTGTCATAGCGAGTATGAAAAAGAAGCCAGAAATTATTTTGTGCATATTCATGTTTATATCCTAAGTCTGATGTAGATTAATTTTAAAATTGTACTCTTATTTTTCTAAGCTTAGCTTTTACTTGCCTCTTCTAAAGCTTTTTGCTCTCTAAGTTTATCTTTTTTACTTTTCTTCTTACCCTTAACAGGAGCTGGACCTTTACTCTTTTTTGGAGCTTGACCTACAAGTTCAAACCCTTCTAGTTGTTCGCGTTTTAAGCTAATCTCACTTCGTTTTTCTATAAGCTTAAAGTGATCCATATTTTCATAGTCTATGAAGCTTATAGCCTCTCCAGACTTCCCTGCTCTAGCAGTTCGCCCTATTCTGTGTATGTAGTCTGCAGGTGAGCGAGGAAGATCGTAGTTTACAACACAGTCTATATCATCTATGTCAAGCCCACGTGCGGCTATATCAGTTGCAAAAAGCACTTGTATCTTCCCCTCTTTAAAAGCACTTAGAGTTGTGTTTCTCATCTCTTGTTCTAAGTCTCCATTAAAAGATGCTGCTCCTACTCCATACTTTCTAAACTTAGCAGCGATGTTATCTGTGGCTCGTTTGTTTGCCATGAAGACTAAGACTAAACGCCACTTGTTTTCTTTGATAAGATGTCTTAGGAGTGGTCCACGGTTTTCACTATTTACTTCTATAACTCTCTGCTTGATTGCTTCTACAGTTTGTGTCTCTTCTATCTTAACCTCTATAGGATTTGTAACTATTTTAGAGATGATTTGCAACATTTTTGGTGGATAAGTTGCTGAGAAAAGAAGGTTTTGTCTTGTCTGTGGCAGAGAGTCTAAAACAAGGTCTAACTCCTCACTAAAGTCTAGGTTTAGCATCTTATCTGCCTCATCAAGAACAAGATAGTTCAAATGTGAAAGATTCATCTGTTTCTTTTTAAGAACATCTAAAAAACGGCCACTTGTCGCGACTAAGATATCACACCCTTTTTGTACCTCAAAAAGCTGTTCACCTATCTTCTCACCACCTATAAGACTTACTACTTGTGGCTTCTTTGGAAGATAAGTAGAGAACTCACTAAACGCTGAAGCTACTTGAAGTGTAAGCTCTCTGGTTGGTGTTAGCACAAGAATTTTTATCTTCCCTTTTTTAGCACTGTCTCTGTTTTGACTCCATAGCTGCAGTAGAGGCAGAACAAAACTGGCACTTTTACCACTACCTGTTTGTGCTTGAGCCATTACATCTTTTCCCGCTAGGACTAAAGGTATCACACTCTCTTGCACTGGCGTTGGTGCTTGGAACTCTTTTTCTTGAAGTGACTTTACTATCTCGTTGTTGAGATTTAGTTTGCTAAATGGCATTTATATTATCCTGTTTTTTAAGTAATACTCTTTTGATAGTTATATCATTTTTTATCGTTAATTCTAGAGTTCTTTGTGACTCATAAGTTTCTTTAGAGCTATTAAGTTCTAAAAATAGTTTGCAGTACTCTTCTTTACTCAAGTCATATGTGTCTATATCACCTATAGCTAAAACTCTCTCACCTATTTTCAAGCCTTTCTCAAACGCAGGAGAGCCTTTTGTGAGTGCTGAGATGTATAATTTTTTTTCCTCACTCCAGTGAGTAAAAAAACCAAAGCCTTCACTCAAACTTTTTCGTATAGGTTCATCTCCTAGTTGTCGTAAATAGAGCTGTTTTTTTCTAAAGTCTAAAATTACATCAAAGTTTTTCATAAATTCATTTCCAACAAGACTTTGAGTTGTCTCACTCATACTTATAGGGTATCTTTGTATCTCTATACTTTTTGTAATGTTGAACTCTTTTACTAAGTAAGCTCGTTCTTGTTGCATATCTTGTTCACCACCGACAGAGCTCATAAATAGCCCTGAAGTCTCTTTGAACTCATAGTTATATTCTCTAAAAGCATTTAGTTCATCAAGTTTTGAAAGTGAAAAACCATCGTTTTTTCCTGTGTCAAGAGTAAAAAGAACATTCCTAAAAGGAAGGTTTATCTCAAACTTTGCTCCACTAAAACCATCAAAGGCTAAAGGCATTTTTGTATATCCTTTAGTCGAAGGTAAAGTATCGCTTAAGATAATCTCTTGGTTTTCATAGTCAAGGTGAGTAACAAGTAAGTGTAAAAAGTTGTATCCAAAAATACCATCAAACCCCAAACATGAGAGTGGCGTTTGCTCACTAAAGTCTTGCGCAACAACAACAAAGTCACAAAACTCCAAATCCCCTACTTTCAATGCTGGTAGAGTATAGAGGAATCTACTGCTAATGTTGTTTTGAGAATCATTTATCTTTATCTCTTGGATCACTTTAAGAGATAGTTTATCAACTAAACTACTAGGAACTACACTCAAAGCGGCAGTGTCAAACAAAAACCGGTACTTCTTCTGTGCTATCTCCACTTCAATGATAGGAAGATTTGCCACAAAATCAAAAGAGAGAGTTTTTGTAAAATCTTTTTGAGAGATTTCCCCAACTTCGAGTAAGCCTTTTACTTTTGTAGAACTATTTATAAACTTTTCAAACATATTTGGATTATAGCTAAAAGAGTTAAAAGCTAAAAAACGCTATCCTTACATACTTATATAAAAGGATACAAATGGTTAAGTCTCTTAGAGGAATGAATGATATTTTAAGTGAGGATTATGAACGTTTTACATACTTCATAAACACAGCTACAGATGTAGCCCAGAAGTATGGTTTTCATTTTATAGAAACTCCTCTTTTAGAAGAGACTGCTCTTTTTAAACGCTCAGTTGGCGAGTCAAGTGACATCGTTGGTAAAGAGATGTATCAGTTTACTGATAAAGGTGAAAACGATGTATGTCTTCGTCCAGAAGGGACAGCAGGTGTTGTTCGTGCTTTTATCCAGAAGAAACTAGACAAGGCTGGTGGAACTCACCGCTTTTTCTACCACGGAAGTATGTTTCGTTATGAGAGACCACAAAAGGGACGTCTAAGACAGTTTCACCAGTTTGGTGTTGAAAGTTTTGGTGTAGATAGTGTTTATGAAGATGCTACTATGATTATGATGACAAGTGACATCCTTAAACGCTGTGGTATCGGCTACAGACTCCAACTAAACTCTCTAGGTGATCAAAACTGTATGCCTCAGTATCGTGACTCATTAGTATCATTTATAGAGTCCGTAGAAGATGAGATATGTGAGGATTGTAAACGCCGTAAAGAGACTAATCCTATTCGTGTGCTTGATTGTAAAAATGAAAAATGCCAGTCACTCTATACGAATGCTCCAAAACTTATAAATTCACTATGTGAAGGTTGTGAAAGCGACTTTTCTAAACTCAAAAAGATTCTTGATGAAAATGGAATCAAGTATGAGATAGACACAAACCTAGTACGTGGACTTGACTACTACTCTAAGACAGCATTTGAGTTTGTTAGTGACAACATCGGAAGTCAAAGTGCTATCGCTGGTGGTGGACGCTACGATAGACTTGTAGAGTTTTTAGATGGTCGTCCTACTCCTGCAGTTGGTTTTGCCATGGGAATAGAACGCCTTATGGAGCTTATAGTTATGCCTGAGGTTAAACGCGAAGGTTACTACATGGGTGCTATGGATGAAGAAGCTGTAGACTTAGTTGTACAACTTGCACAAAAGAAAAGAGAGACAGATAAAGTCATCATAGATTACAAACCTAAGAACTTTAAAAATCATTTAAAAGGTGCTGATAAAGTCAATGCAAAATATTTTTGTATTATTGGTGAAAACGAGAAAAACGATGGCAATATCCGAATCAAAAACCTAGAAGACAAATCAGAAAACACTATACTTCTCAGCGAGTTTTAAGTGCTAAGAACTTCTGCTTCAAAGTTGAGCGAATGAACAAGTATGGTATGCAAATATGGGCAGAAAACAACTTCATCATACAAGGTGATGAAGTTGTTCTAAACTACAAATCAAATCCTTCCCTTCTTGAAATAACAAATAAAATCAGGAGAAGTGGTACTCGTGGACCAATTTTACTTAGATTTCCGCATCTGATAAAAAAACAGATAACAAAACTCTACTCTAGCTTTAACTTTGCCATAAATGAGAACATCTATAAAGGCTCTTTTAATGCAGTCTTTCCTCTGAAGGTAAATCAGTTTCCACACCTAGTAGATGCAGTCATAAAAGAGGGAAAAGAGTTTAACTACGGACTTGAAGCAGGAAGTAAAGCAGAACTTATTTTAGCAATGAGTAAAACCTATAACACTGCAAACATAACGGTCAATGGCTTTAAAGACAGAGAGATGATTACACTGGCGTTTATAGCAGCACAAAGTGGACATAATATCACTGTTACTATAGAAGGACTTGGAGAACTTAAGACTATCATAGAAGTTGCACAAGAGTCTAAACTCAAAGTTCCTAACATCGGTATAAGAGTTAGACTACACTCTACAGGAAGTGGTACATGGGCTAAAAGTGCTGGAATGGATGCTAAGTTTGGACTGACTGCTACTGAGATTCTAGAAGCGACCAAACTACTTGAGAGAGCCTCTTTACTTGATAAGTTTACTATGGTTCATTTTCATATCGGTTCTCAGATGACAGATATAGCACCTATTAAACGAGCCCTCAGAGAAGCAGGAAACATCTATGCTGAGTTAAAAGTGCTAGGTTCAGATGCACTTAGCAACATTAACATTGGTGGTGGTTTAGCAGTTGCTTACGAACAACATGAAAACGCCACTCTTCATAACTACTCCCTTGAAGAGTTCTCAAGTTCTGTTGTCTTTCTCCTTGGTGAAATCATGAATGCCAAAGGTGTACAACATCCAAATATATTCACAGAGTCTGGACGTTATGTGGTTGCATCACATGGCGTTTTAATCACACCTGTTTTAGAACTCTTTACACAAGACTACCAAGAAGAACTTTTAAACTTTAAAGAGCTGAATCCTCCACTGATTACAGAGTTAAAAGAGCTCTATAAACATCTCAACTCAAAAAACTGTATAGAGTACCTACACGATGCACTCGATCATAGTGAGTCACTTCTCACACTCTTTGACTTAGGATACATAGATCTACAAGATAGATCAAATGCAGAGATACTTGTACATAACATCATAAAAAAGTCTCTCTACCTTACTTCAGCTATAAACACACAGGAGCTAAGACAACTTCAAGTGAATCTTCAAGAGCGTTATCTCATCAATGCATCTATTTTCCAGTCTCTACCAGACTACTGGGGTCTTGAGCAGCACTTTCCTGTTATGCCTCTTCATCACCTCTTAAAAGACCCTGTTCGTGGAGCAAGTATCTGGGATATAACCTGCGATAGTGATGGAGAAATTGGTTTTAATCCTGAAAAACCCCTCTTTTTGCATGATGTCAACCTAAATAAAGAGGATTATTATCTTGGTTTTTTTAATGTTGGAGCCTATCAAGAAGTTTTAGGTATGAGTCATAACCTTTTTACACATCCTAATGAATATACAATTCTTATAGATGAAAACTCTTACACTATAACAAATAGTGTTGAGTCGAAAAATGTCCTTGATATCCTCTCATCAGTGGGTTATGATAAAAATGAACTCTTAAATAAACTTAAAAATGACCTAATAAAAAGTAGTTTTATCACAGAAAAAGAAAAAAGTGATACACTTTCAACACTAGAGACTCTTGTTAAACAAAATGGATATCTCAGAACTACAAGCTAAGGCACCTTATGGGACTATACTCAGATATAAAAGAAGACTTTGCAAATGCTTATAAAAATGACCCTGCACTTAAATCAAAACTAGATTTTTTATTTAACTATCCTGGTGTATGGGCTATAGCATGGTACAGACTAGCACACAAACTTCATAATGCAAACTTTACAAGACTTGCAAGAATACTTATGGGACTCACTCAAATATTTACACATATTGATATCCACCCTGCTGCACAAATTGGTAACCGTGTTTTCATTGACCATGGAACTGGTGTTGTTATCGGTGAGACTACAATAATAGAAGATGATGTTGTAATCTATCAGGGTGTTACACTTGGTGGAGTTTCGCTTACTCATGGTAAACGCCACCCAACTATAAAACAAGGTGCTGTCATTGGTGCTGGAGCTAAGGTTCTTGGAAACATTACAATAGGTGAAAATGCCAAAATCGGTGCTAACTCTGTAGTAGTTAAAGAGGTACCTGATTGCTCGACTGCTATAGGTATTCCTGCACATGTAATTGAGAAAGGTAGATGTGTTGATCCATTTATGCACAATATGCTTCCAGATATTAACAAAGAGATGTTTGAGTACCTCCTTAAACGTGTTGCAATTTTAGAGCATGTTCTCGTAGAAGACAATAAAGAAGTTTTAGAAGAAGACCTTGAACTTGAAAATATCTACGAATCATTCATTAAAGCGATGAAAAGCTAAATTTTAGTATAATATCTCCAATATTTTATTGGAGGGTTTTATGCTTACAAACCGCATTAACACACTATCTGAATCAATCACTATCGCAATCACAACACTTGCACAAGAGTTAAAAGCCCAAGGAAAAGATATCCTTAGTTTTTCTGCTGGAGAACCAGACTTTGGAACTCCACAAGTTATCAAAGATGCAGCAATCTCTGCTATTAATAATGACTTTACAAAGTATACTGCTGTTGATGGTATACCAGCTCTTAAAGAGGCTGTTGCGACTAAACTCAAACGCGACAATGGACTTACTTATGCTCCTAATCAAATCATTGTTAACAATGGTGCGAAACATTCACTTTTTAACCTTTTCTCAGCAACTATTGATGTTGGTGATGAAGTAATCATTCCTGCACCTTACTGGGTTACATATCCTGAGCTTGTGAAGTATTGTGGTGGAACTGTTGTAGAGATAGAGACTCACGATGTATCTGCATTTAAAATCACTCCAGAACAACTTAAAGCTGCTCTTACACCTAAGTCTAAGATGCTTGTTCTTACAACACCATCAAACCCAACTGGTAGCGTTTACTCTAAAGAAGAGCTAACTGCACTTGGAAAAGTACTTGAAGGCACTAATGTAATCGTAGCATCTGATGAGATGTATGAGAAACTTATCTACGATGGTACATTCACATCTTCTGCTGCTGTAAGTCAAGATATGTATGAGAGAACAGTAACTATTAACGGTCTTTCAAAATCTGTTGCTATGACTGGATGGCGTTTTGGATATATGGCTGCACACAATACAGAGCTTATAAAAGCAACGAAAAAGCTTCAGTCACAAAGTACATCAAACATTAACTCTATCACTCAAATGGCAGCTATTGCTGGTCTTAATGGTAGTGCTGATGCTGATATAGAGATGATGAGAGTAGCTTTTAAGTCCCGTCGTGATGAAGCAGTTGAACTTTTTAATGCTATCGATGGTTTAAGTGTTTTAAAACCAGATGGTGCATTCTATCTTTTCGTAAATATCTCCCAAGTGAGTAATGACTCTCTTAAATTTGCAAAAGACCTACTAGAGCAAAAAGAAGTAGCAGTTGTTCCAGGTGTAGGTTTTGGAAGTGAAGGTTACTTTAGATTTAGTTTTGCAACTGATATTGAGAGTATTCGTACAGGTATTAAACGTATAGAAGAGTTCGTAAAAGAGCTAAAATAACAGAGTCTATAACTATACTGTAATCAAATAGAAATCAATATGTTTTCATAAGTGCATATAATTCTCAAATTTAATTTTGAGGATTACAAATGAGCTTTTCTACAAGAAGAGAGTTTTTAAAGATTTCAGCACTGAGTGCATGTGCATTGGTTATTTCAACAGGTTTAAGTGGATGTGGTAGTGACGACAGTAAAGATGAGGAAGCCCTAGTCTCCTCTTCATTTAATCATGGAGTTGCATCAGGTGACCCCTTATCCGACAAAGTCATCATCTGGACACATGTCACTTCAACAGCTTCGAGTGTTAATGTAGCTTATGAAGTAGCAACAGATAAAGAATTTACAGACATTATTCATAATGGCGTTTATGCTACAGATGCAAGTAAAGACTTTACAGTAAAAATAGATATACAAAACTTAGATGCAGGTACTACATACTACTATAGATTTTCAGCAAATGGTACTACTTCAGCTCTTGGTAAGATGAAAACTCTAGCAGAGGGTTCACTTGATTCACTTAAAATGGCAGTTTTCTCATGTGCGAACTACACTAATGGTTACTTCAACCCTTATATGGAAGCTTCAGAACTCTCTGACTTAGATGTCACACTCCACCTAGGTGACTATATCTACGAATATGGTATCTATGAAAATGATGACTTTGAGGCTAAGGTTCCAGCCTATGCTACATCAAATGCAGAAACTATCAACCGCCTCTTTCCAGAAGATAATAACAAAGAGTGTCTAACACTGAGTGATTACAGAAAGAGATATGCTCTATATCACACAGACAGAGGTCTCCAAGCTCTTCATGCAGCTGCACCGATGATTGCAGTGTGGGATGACCATGAAGTTGCAAACGATACATACAAAGAGGGAGCACAAAACCATCAAGATGATGAGGGTGTATTTGCAGATAGAGTTGAAGCTGCACTACAAGCTTATTTTGAGTGGTTACCAATAAGACCGATAGATAACAAAAAAGAGATTTATAGAACTTTTAACTTTGGTAATTTAGTATCACTTAATATGCTTGAGACAAGAATCTTTGGAAGAGATAAACAGCTTGATTATGGTGACTATTTCACTGCAAAAGGAAGTTTTCTTGAAGATAATTTTAAAGTAGATGTAGGAAGTGAAACACGAACTATGATGGGAGCTTCACAACTAGGATGGCTTCAAGGTCAAATGGCATCTTCAACTGCAACTTGGCAAGTTCTTG
>JAYEJR010000016.1:0-3838 GCA_034660715.1 Campylobacterota bacterium
CCTTTTTCAGGTAAAAGTGCATGTTCGATTCCCATATCTTTTTCATCAAAAAAGTTCTTCATTTTATGTTTCTTAGCAAATTCACGAGATATTTTTGCTTGATTTGCAGAAGCAATATCTTTTGCAGGAATGAAGTGGTCAAGAACTATTGAAAATCCATCTGGGTTAGCTAACTCTGTAGCACCACTTAAGTTAAATGCAGAGATAGAGATAGGAGTTGTGATATCGTTTCCGATAACCATGTCGATGTCAGAGCGAATAATTTCCCCAGCAAATACTTCGTGACCTACATGTTGAGAGAATATTTTTTCAGTTATTGTTTGAGCCATAGTGGACCTTTTATATATAATTAGTTTCGCGATTATATCATAAGAGGTTTAAAGTCAGTTTTGCTTAATAGATTCTGTTATATACCTTCCGATAAGTTTAAGCTCGATATCTAAGTTTATTTTTCTGCTTTAACTTTTATAAGCATATTTGGGTGGATAGCACACTCTATATGAAACTCTCCCTCTTTTTTTACTTTCATATGAGTTTCAGTACCTGTAGCTTGCATACCAACATCAAATTCATTTGCTTCATCATCTGTATAGGCATTATGTGAAAAAGGGTCAGAGTTTTTAAAAGTGATGGTGTCTCCAACTTTTACTTTCATAGTACCAAGTAAAAAAGTTTTATTTTTTTGATCAACTATATGTTCAGTAGCATTAAGAGTAACTAGTAGAAGTAGGCTTAGGATTATCTTTTTCATTTTTGTCCTTTATTGGGGGAATTTAGTTGGAATTTCAAGTTTCATATCTGGTGAAGTTAGTGTTTTAGTGAAAATCGTGATTTTAGAGAGTTCCTCTTCTGTAAGTTTTCTGTCCTTCATGGAAGTTGACATATTTTTAACATTTTTATGACGACCACCGTTTGCACATTGATTAGTTGCTTCTTTAAGCGTTTTGACACTTCCATCATGAAAGTAAGGATATGATTTTGTTGCATCACGTAGAGTCGGTGTTTTCATTACACCATACCAAGAAGCTCTTTTTTTGACATTGTATCGACCTAGTTTATCACCTTTGAGTTCACCGGCATTCAAGCCTATATTGTGAAAACTTCCATCTGTAAAGTTGAATCCATCATGGCAATCCATACAGTGTGCCTTAGTTTTAAAGAGTTCAAAGCCTTCTTTAGCATCTTTAGAGATGGCGTTTACATCACCTTTGATATATCTATCAAATGGAGTTTCACCTGAGACTATAGTCCTCTCAAAAGAAGCTATTGCTTTAGCAAGAGTCTCTTTGGTGATTTTTTCATTTGGATATGCAACACTGAAAAGTTTAACATAACCTTGGATATTTCGTAACTTGGGAATGAGCTTTTCTATGGGCATATTCATTTCAACTTCTGCTTCAATAGGAGCAAGTGCTTGAGCTTCTAATGTTTTTACTCGACCATCCCAGAATTGACGGTTTTGATAGGCAGTGTTTAAAAGTGTAGGGGAGTTTCTAGGACCAGTTCGCCCCTCAAAGCCTACAGCCTTGTCTACAGGTTTGAGATCTGTCCATCCACGTTTAGGATGATGGCAAGTTGCACAAGAGAGAGTCATCTCGTGAAAGTCTCACATCAAAGAAAAGAAGCTTTCCTAGCTCAATTCTCTCTTTAGTGAGTTTATTATCTTCTGGTTGTGGTATTGTTTGAGGTCTGAGCCATTTGCTCACATCTTCACTGGCTAAAAGAGCTGAGCTTAAAAATAATAATATTATTAGAGTAAAATTTTTAAGCATCTAACTTCTTTATATTTCGTACTTAAGAGCTTTTTTTGTGAATTCAGTTGAACAGAAGAACATAGCCATAAAAATAGGATTGAGTACTACTTCATCATCACTTATTTTATCAAAAACTTTAAAATTAAATCCTCCACCGTCATTTGAGTTTTGTGGAGTTACAACAAACTCTATTGGAGTAAGTGTTCTCACCATATTTACAATATTCTTTCTTCTTTTTTGATTCTCTTCATCTAAAATGTTTAGTGTTGGATTTTCAGCAGTTCTATGTTGATCAAGTATAGTTTGAAGCAAGTCAACCTTATCTTTAAAAATAACTTTGTTCCATTTAATGATAGTGTTGTTTGATGCTACTTGTGAGTTTTTCTCACAAAGAGCATGTGGTTTTTTTGACTTCATAGCTTCTAAAAGTGCTAAAAGAAAGTTAGTTCCACCAACATTCTCAGCTGCTTTTGTCAGAAAAAGATGAATTATTAATCTTGTTTCTTCAGATTGTTTATTAAAATTACACATATGTTTTGATTCCTTATAATGATAGTATAGCATTTTTTTAAACTCTGTTTGAATTCTTAAGGCAAATATGTCATCAGAATTGCTTAAGCTTATCGTAATCACAAAACTATTATTATGTCGTCAATCAAAAGCGGACAAAAATTGTCTTGTTTAAAAAGAATGAAAATCATTCTTAATTTCAAAGGTGGAAATATGAAAGTTTATTTAGATAATAATGCTACTACAATGACAGATCCATTAGTTGTAGAAGCTATGCAACCATTTTTTAGTGATGTGTATGGTAACCCTAACTCACTTCACAAATTCGGAACAGCGTCACATCCTGCTATCTCTAAGGCGATAGATCAAGTTTATACTGCGATAAATGCAGCTGATGCTGATGATGTAGTTTTTACTTCATGTGCAACTGAGTCAAACAACTGGGTTTTACAATCTGTATGGGTTGACCATGTACTAAATGGTGATAAAAACCATATCGTTACAACAGAAGTTGAGCACCCTTCAGTGCTTTCAACATGTAAGTTTTTAGAAGATCAAGGTGTTAAAGTAACTTACCTTCCGGTAAATGAAGAGGGTGTTGTTGAAGCACACACTGTTAAGTCTTTTATCACTGAAAAGACTGCTTTAGTTTCAATCATGTGGGCTTCAAATGAGACTGGTATGATTAACCCTATCGAAGAGATTGGTCAGATTTGTAAAGAAAAAGGTGTACTTTTTCACTCAGATGCTGTTCAAGCAGTTGGAAAGATTCCAGTAGACCTTCAAGCAACTCATGTTGATTTTGTTTCATTTTCAGCACATAAGTTTCATGGACCAAAAGGTGTAGGTGCTCTTTATATTAAAGACTCTCAAGATCTTTCTCCTATGATGCATGGTGGTGAGCACATGGGTGGTCGTCGTTCAGGTACTCTAAATGTTCCATATATTGTTGGAATGGGTCTAGCAATGGAACTTGCTACTAAAGACATTGAAGCTACTATGGCTAAAATCCGTACGAAACGTGATCGTTTAGAAGATGAAATCTCTAAACTAAGTGATACATTTGTAGTAGGTGATAGAAATAACCGTACACCAAACACTATTCTTATCTCTATTAAGGGTGTTGAGGGTGAAGGTATGCTTTGGGACTTAAACAATGGTCAAATCGGAGCATCAACAGGTTCAGCTTGTGCATCTGAAGATTTAGAAGCTAACACAGTTATGCTTGCAATCGGTGCAGATAATGAACTTGCTCACACAGGTATTCGTTTATCTCTTTCAAGATTTACAACAGATGCAGAAGTTGATTATGCAATTTCTCACTTTACAGATGCAGTTGGAAGACTTAGAAATATCTCTAGCTCTTTTGCAAAACAGCAACCAACAGCAGGCGGAGAAGTTCAAGAGTGTGAACTTCACCACCATTAAAAAATAAATTAAAAGGAAAATATTATGGCTAAGTCAGATATATTAGGCGATTCTTTATGGGACGCATATTCTAATAAAGTAACAACATTAATGAACAACCCTCGCTATCAAGGTGAAATCTTTGAAGCAGAGGCTGAGGAACGTGG
>JAYEJR010000017.1:0-17528 GCA_034660715.1 Campylobacterota bacterium
AAACCTGTTAAATAGAAATAATAAAATTGTTTTTGAAGTGTGGCTCCGGATGCTGGATTCGAACCAGCGACCAAATGATTAACAGTCGTCATATCTCCCTAAATCTCATCATATAGAAATTTATCAAGGATTTAAAGAAAGGGATTTACAACCTTGATATTTAAATTTTTAAAGTCTTTTTCATTTCTAGTGATTAGAATAAAATCTTTAATTTCACTTGTAGCTCCAATTAATGAATCCATAATTGGTAATGGTTTTCCTAGTTGTTTTAACCTATTATTTGTCGTACCCCATTGAAGCATAACTTCGGTATCTATATCCACTATCTTATCTTGAAATCTATTTAACAAATCATTTTCTAACCAATGCAATAGTTTTTCTTTTTTACTACCGCTATCAAGTTTCTCAATACCAGCCTTAATTTCTCCAATAGTGATTACAGATAAGTATAAATCATTCTCATCAAGAGTTAGAATATAATCGATGACTCTTTTGTTTGGGATTTTAGATATAAATTCTGAAATGATATTTGTATCAAGTAGGTACTTCAAAAAGTAACTTTCTCATTATATATTTCGTCTTCTCTTTCTAAGAGTATATTACCTTTTAAAGGGCTTGATTGAAAAAAGCTTACAATATCATCTCTCTTTTGTGCTTCAATATCATCTACTTTTTTTACTTCTAAGTTTTTTACTGGGATATTTTTTAAAAAGAACATCACTTTATCATAAATACTATCATTTACATCAAGTTTAATTGTATACATATGCAGGCTCCTTTTCTATTATATGAGATATTATAACATAAGCACAATTAATCTCAGTAATAATATTTAAGTTACAATTAATTATTAAATAGATACTATTTTCCATAAGGACTGCAGCTCTCCTACCGTTCTCAACCTTTTTAAGGTCTGGTAAATCTGTCAATTCTACATAGAACATTGTGTAATCCATAATTTGGTTATTTTGTTATAACGAGAACAGTAACATTAAAATTAGTCAAATATTAAGGAATTTACATGCTATCCACTTTATCAAAAAAAACAATTACAGAACAAGCAAAAGTTATTCAAAAAATCAATAACATAAAACATATGCCGGCACTTGATATCATCGCCAAAAAAAATGGATTTCTGAACTATCAGCACTTTAAAAAAACTGATAAATTCAAAATTGCTGTTTTTAGTCGTAAAGGTGGCGTTGGAAAAACAACAATATCACTAAATCTATATAAAGACTTAGGTGCTGATTCTTATTATAGAACAGATTTTACGATGGGACATTCAGAATATAAACATTGTCAAATATTTCCAAACATAATAAAAAATAGTGATTTAAAATCAAAGAAAGGTTTATCAGCTATTTATGATTTTTGTAGATATACTGATTTAGATAAAATTGATAATATATTAAGTGATATGAGTTTATTTATACTCCCAGCTTTTTCTCATGAATTAGGTGGGTTTCATAAATATGTACATCTCAAGACTATAAAAGAAATTTCGAAATATAATAAACCAATTATAATTTTATCGCATGGTGGATATAGCCCTCAAGAAAATAAGAATTTAGAAATATTAAATAATTATCAAAATGAGATTAAAGAGACTTACAAAAATGTTTATTTTCATTCATACAAATAATTCTAAGATATATAATGATGATTATATATATGATGAAAAAATATTGGAAGAAAAAAAGAATGAAGAGTTTTATCTTGATATTGCTTCTAAGGGTATTCTGCAAATATATTCTGAAACTAAAAACAACAAACATAACTTTAAAAAAGTTCATGATGAGTATGTAGGGTTTCTAAATTTAATAGAAACAGTTCTTAGTAAACCTAACGAGAACAAGTAATGAAAATTATAATACTTAGATTATGTTTCTCTACATTACTGTTAACTCCTGAGATATTTTTAATACGAGTTTAATTTATGGTTACCAATAGATTACTAAAGTTATTTTTCTATAAACTTAAAGTGTTTCTAAAAAGTGCTCAAAAGTTCGTATTATAGGGAGTTTAAAATGTGGCTCCGGATGCTGGATTCGAACCAGCGACCAAGTGATTAACAGTCACCTACTCTACCGCTGAGCTAATCCGGAACATTTGAAAGGTTCTCTTAAAATAAATGGTGTCAAGAGGGGGACTTGAACCCCCGACCCCCGGCTTATGAGACCAGTGCTCTAACCAGCTGAGCTACCGTGACATCTTTTAAGAGGTCGAAATTATAACCATCTAAAGCTTTTAGTTTCCTTTGACTAGAAGAAAGTTTAATAACATACAATATTTTCTTTTCTTTGTGCATCTTTTCCAAGTAAAGCATCAGCTCTTTCTAGTACATGATTCACATTTTCTTGCTCTAGAAATTCTGCTAGTCCAATGCTTAGTGTAAATCTTAAATCATCCATCATTTGTGCTTCTTCTATTTTACTTCTAAGCTTTTCTGCAACTATTTTTGCATTTTCTAAAGGTGTCTCAGGGAATAAAATGACAAACTTCCCATCATCAAAGCGTACAAACACATCACTTTCACGTATAAGGTCTGATACCTTATGAACAAATGCCTGAATAACCTGACTCGCTCTAGTAGCATTTGAACCTATAATCTCATACTTATCTATATAGACTACTGCAATTGACAAGCTTCTATTATCTCTTTTGAAAAGTGATATCATATTTTCTACAACATCATAAAAGTAGCGTTTATTATAAACTCTACTTTCTAGGTCAAAGTTTACAATAGCTTCTACCCGGTAAATATAATCTTGATGTTTTGTTTGTAGCTCTTTTAATTCAGTTTGAGTTTCACTTAGGCATTTCCAAACTTTGTCTAGCTCATCTTTATGTGTTAGTTTCAACTTTCTAGTTTCTACTTTTAACTTTTCTATGAGTCTGTCTTTTTGTTCTATCTCTTGTTTGAGTTCACTGTTGTCAAAAAACATCTTGAATCCTTCGTATATATATTAATAATAGCACTGAATGATTTATAATGCACTTAATTTCTTGCAAGGCTTCTTAGTATTCAATCTATTATGGTAAAATCGCACGTATAAATAGATAACAATTAGAAGAAGGACAGTTAATGAATTTTCAACCATTAGGAAATAGAGTTCTAGTAGAACGTATAGAAGAAGCTACAACAACAATGTCAGGAATCATCATTCCAGACAATGCAAAAGAGAAACCATCACGTGCAAAAGTTGTTGCAGTAAGTAAAGATGTAGAGTCTCTTGCAAATGGAGATACAGTTCTGTTTGGTCAGTATACAGGAAGTGAAGTTTCACTTGAAGGTACAAAGTACATCGTTTTAGATGTTGAAGATATTTTTGGAATAGTAGGATAATTTAAATGAGTAAAGAGATAATTTTTTCAGATACAGCTAGAAATAGCTTAGCTCGTGGTGTTGAGAAACTTACAGATGCAGTAAAAGTAACAATGGGTCCACGTGGTCGTAATGTTCTTATACAAAAAAGTTACGGGGCACCTGTTCTTACTAAAGATGGTGTTTCCGTTGCTCGCGAGATTGAACTTAAAGACAAGCTTGAAGATATGGGTGCACAACTTGTAAAAGAAGTAGCGTCTAACACAGCTGATGAAGCTGGTGATGGTACTACTACAGCTACTGTTCTTGCAAATGCCATCTTCTCTGAAGGTTTACGTAACATCACTGCTGGGGCAAACCCTGTAGAAGTTAAACGCGGTATGGATAAAGCTTGTACAGTTATACTAGATAACCTTAAAGAAGCTAGTAAAACTGTTAATGGTAAACAAGACATTGCTCAAGTAGCTACTATCTCTGCAAACTCTGACAGTGACATCGGTGACATGATTGCTGAGGCTATGGACAAAGTTGGTCAAGATGGCGTTATAACTGTTGAAGAAGCAAAAGGTATCAGCGATGAGCTTGATGTTGTTGAAGGTATGCAGTTTGACCGTGGTTACCTAAGCCCATACTTCATAACAAATACAGAGAAGATGGTAGCTGAGATAGAAAATCCTTGGATTCTTCTATGTGATAGCAAAATATCTTCACTTAAAGACCTACTTCCAGTACTAGAACAAGTTCAAAAGACTAACCGTCCACTACTTATCATCGCTGAAGACGTTGAGGGTGAAGCACTCTCTACTTTAGTAGTCAACAAACTTCGTGGCGTTTTAAATATCTCTGCTGTTAAAGCTCCAGGTTTTGGAGATAGAAGAAAGGCTATGTTACTTGACATCGCTATCTTAACTCAGGGTGTTGTTATCTCTGAAGAGACTGGTCATACACTTGAAGGTGCTGACATCTCTCAACTTGGTCAAGCTTCTCGTGTAGTTATAGACAAAGACAACACTGTTATCGTTAATGGCGCGGGTTCTGAGGATGCTGTTAAAGCTCGTATATCAGAAATCAAAGTTCAAATAGATGCAACAACAAGCGAATACGATAAAGAAAAACTTCAAGAGCGTCTTGCAAAACTCTCCGGTGGAGTAGCAGTTATCAAAGTTGGCGCTGCAACAGAGACTGAGATGAAAGAGAAAAAAGATAGAGTTGATGATGCACTCTCAGCTACAAAAGCAGCTGTTGAAGAGGGAATCATCATCGGTGGTGGAGCTGCACTTGTTCGTGCTGCTGCAAAAGTTTCTCTAGACTTAGAAGGTGACCAGAAGATTGGTTGTGAAATCATCTTACGTGCTGTAAAAGCACCGATGAAACAGATAGCACAAAATGCAGGGTATGATACTGGTGTTGTTGTAAACGCCGTTGAAAATGCTGAGTCCCAAACAACTGGTTTCAACGCTGCGACTGGTGAGTATGTAGATATGTTTGAAGCGGGTATCATCGATCCACTTAAAGTTGCTCGTGTAGCACTTACAAACGCGACTTCAGTATCTTCTATGTTACTTACAACTGAAGCTGCTATCTATGAGATACCAGAAGAGGTTCCAGCAGAAGCTCCTATGCCTCAACAGATGGGTGGCATGCCAGGAATGATGTAGTCAAATAACATTTGATATACATCACGACTCCCATTCTTTCTTAGAATGGGAAATTGTCTCCTTAAATAACTATACCTTTCACTTCGACCTCACTATCTTCTATCCCATCTCTCAAATAGCGTTCACAAGCTTCTATAAAAGCTGGAAATTTTCCATAAGCACTAACTATATGAACAAGAGAGACTAAAAACTTGGGTGCTGTTTCACGTTTTCCATCAAAACCAAGTAGTAGACCTGATGGTTCATGGATAACATCGCATGACTCTAAAGCTACAAGTGCTTGAGCTCTAGGTATCACTTCATGAAAAAGATAGAGAAGGTTATCAATAGGAAGATACTCAATGCCCACAGGAGTCACTTGTTTGGGCATATGTTTTGTAACCATCAGTTCAAGTGCCTTTACAAACCGCTCTTCAACTTTTAGTTTTTTCTCTTGGCCTCTTTTTACATAGTTAAAATAATTATCAAAAGGGTGTTGTGGTAGTTTTTCATGTATATATTTTATAGAAGAGTCTTTAAGTGTTAACCACTCTATATCTTTAAAGAGTGTTCTTGCCTCATCAGTTAAAGTCTGAATCTTTTTCTTATAACTTTCATTTTTCAACTCTAAGCCAACTATATCTGCCTTTGAGCCTACTATATAAGCATAAAAATCTTTCTCTAGAGAGTGTTTATGAACTACACCTGTTTTAAGATCTTTGAGATAATACTCACCCTCACTAAGAGTCTCCTCTTCTTTTTCGATAACTTGAAATGGTAGATCGATTCGGATATCGCTAAAAGGATCCGACCAATCTCCATTATACTTTTTAAAAAGGAATAGTTCTTCTTTTCTCTCTAACAGTTCAAGTATATTCTCAAAGTCTGTTTGGATAAGCTCTCTAAGAGTACTTCGTTTTACTTTAGTCTCTTTAATCTCTTGTTTAACAAAACGATGAAGAGCCATTTTTTCTAGATTTTCTTTATTTGGCAAGGCAAGCCCATCAGCAAAAGGTTTTATCTCTTCTGCAGAATGATAATTTCGATGTTTTATTTCACCTTTTACTGCAAACTTAGTGATGTACTGAAATAGACCATCATTTTCATCTGTCCAGTTCACCCAAACAGCATCTATCACATCCCCAGTAGAACCCTCTACAGCCAACTCTTCAGCGATAAGAAGGATAGGTTTTACACCTGTAAACAGAGTTGGGTGCATAAACTCTTCTATTTTTTTCTTTATATCATTTTTATCCATAACAGACTTACATACCTTATAGTATTTTTATCATCTCGATTATAGTTTAAACAGTTAAAACTCTGATATCCTCAGAAAGCATTCTTTGTAAAATATTTTCTATTGATTGATGAGTTCCACCAGAAGATTCACAAGATGTACATGCACCTTGGAACTCGATATATACTAAGATGAGACCATTTTGTTCTACTACATTAAGTAGCTCCATATCACCATTATCTTTTACTAAGAACTCTCTAATATTCTCTTCAATTACTTTGTCTATAGTATTTATCTTTTGAACTAATGTTGCATCTTTAAATATTTCTTGAGGTGTCATATTTATTCCTTTTACTTTTTAGCAAGATATCATTTCACACTTAATGTAAGCTAATGAAAACTATTAGCTATTTATTATTTGATTATTTTTATATCTGAAGAAATAATAAATACTGGTGCATTTTGAACATGAGACATAGAAGTACCACTTCCTATCGCAAATCCATACAAGCCATGCTCTTCGATAAGAGTGATACCACTTGACATATCAAGATACTCAAGTGCACGGTTAACTATCAACTTTGAATTATTGATATTTGTAAATTCGATCTTTGCAACAAATTCATCTTCTCCATCTTCATCAACAACTGCTAATGTCACGATCTTTGAGCCATCTTCAAGTTGATCTACTGAGCGTAACTGCTCGTATTTAAAGTTATCGTACTTTTCTAATATATTGTTTATCTCTTCCATAATGTTCCTTTTTCGCAATTATACTCAAAATTTTTATAACTATCTGGAGATTTAAAATCTTCTCTCAATGATAAGAATAGATTAATGAGATATAATTCTATCAACAACACAAGGTGGTTATATGAAAAGTGTATCTTTAGTTCTTGGTAGTGGTGGAGCTAGAGGTTTAGCTCATATTGGTATCATCAAGTGGCTTGAAGAGAATGACTATAAGATAGAGTCTATATCTGGTTGTTCTATGGGGGCACTTATAGGCGGTTTTTATGCTGCTGGAAAACTTGACAACTATGTAGAATGGCTCAAAGAAGTTGATGTACTCGATATGCTTAAACTCTTAGACTTTAAAGGCTCTGGTGGTTTAGTCTCTGGTAAAACTCTCATGCTTAAACTAGAAGATATTCTAGGCGGAGATATACTTATAGAGGAGTTACAGTTAAAGTATACAGCTGTAACAACAGATATAGATGAAGAAAAAGAAGTCTGGCTCAACAAGGGTTCCCTTCTAAACGCCATCAGGGCTTCTATATCTATACCACTTTTTTTCACTCCCTATAAGTACAAAGAGATGTTACTAGTTGATGGTGGCGTTTTAAATCCTGTACCTATCGCTCCTACATTTCATGATAACACTGACTTAACTATAGCAGTGAACTTAGGAGCAGAAGCTCAACATGGTATTAGTTTAGATAAAGATACTCAAATAGAGAACTCAAGTATATCTACTAAAATCACTGAATACCTCTCTAAAATCACTCTTCCTGACTCTATCAAAAATGAAGATGGAATGTATGTTATCGCAAACAAATCCTTTGAAACTATGCAAGGGAGTATTGCAAGAATGAAGCTTGCCACCTACCCTGCAGATATCGAGATAGATGTACCCAGAAATCTCTGCGGCACATTTGACTTTAATAAAGCAGAGGAGATCATCAAGTATGGTTACAAACTCTGTGAAACAACCTTTAACCAAGAAATAGGAAACTAGATGCAAAACCCTTTCGAATCAGGACATATAAAAAACTACCTCCTTCTTTATGCAAGTGTCGTAGTTATAATGATACTTTTTTTTATTGCTAGTTCACTTTTTAATGAAGTAGAAACTATAGAAAAAAAAGAGTTTAACACTGAGATAAAACAGAAGCCTTTGGAGGAGTCTACAGAAAAAAACTCAAGGACTCAGCCGAAACCAAAATTCAAGCTCCTTGAGAAAGCCTACTAAAAATGTGATAAATCATACAGCAGTAATGTTCGTTGAATGTTCCCGCTTAATATAGCAGGTATCTAAGAGGAGTTAAGGCTACTTCTTCGTCACTATATAGAGTTGTTCGTGACCAAGACGTTTGAGTATATCCATGACACTTACAAAGTCTTGAAACTTTGACTCTTTGTCACTTCGAAGAACTACAGTCTGCTTTTTACTTACACTAGAGAGTTTACTCTCTAAAGCAGCCAAGTCCATCTGCTCTTTTTCAAAGAACATCTCACCCTTGGCGTTTACATAAACTGTAACTTCTTTTTTCGTATCTTCTTTGTCAGTTGCTTTTGCTTGAGGAAGGTTAACAGGTATCACCCCTTGCTTGATAAAAGTAGCAGTTGTTAAAACCATAACAAGAAGAACAAGCATGATATCGATAAATGGAATAACATTTATCGAATCAAACTTCTTATGAGACTTTTTACACTTTGCCATTAGTTTTGCTTTTGCTCTTGTTCTACATCAAACTTTGTTAAAATTCTCTCTGCTTTTCTAAGAGTGATAGTATATGCAACGATAGCTGGCATAGCTACTACAAGACCCATAGCCGTTGCTTTAAGTGCAAGTGCTAAACCAACCATGATCTTTTTAGCATCAACAGCTCCAACATCACCCATAGTATAAAAGGTAATCATGATTCCTGTAACAGTTCCAAGAAGTCCCACATAAGGAGCGTTTGTACCTATCGCACTTAGCACTCCGATATTGTCTGTTAAATCAAGGTCTAGATTGTCTCTGTGCTCATAATCCTCAGTTCTTACACTTTTGTAAAACATCATTCGCTCTATAAACAACCAAAGTGTCACTACACTCATTAAGCTCAAAATTCCCATTACACCATAGTCTAAGGCTTGTTCTGCCATTGATAACATATTTTCTGCTTCCATCAAAATTCCTATATTTTTTTAAATTTAAATTCTACTTTTGTGCCTATCTTAGGCTCGGACTCAAACCGAAGTTCTATCCTGTTTTTATCGCAATAGCGTTTAACCATACTTAAACCTATTCCAAAGCCCTGTATATTAGCGTTTGATTGGTAATAGCTGTCAAATATCTGTAACAATTCCACTTCATCCATTCCTATCCCGTAGTCCTGAATACAAAGCTTCTCATTTTTTATGTTAATATCAATTTTTTTTGAATTAAGCGAGTATTTTACCCCATTATCAATAATATTGTCAATAACTTTTGCTAAGCCTTTTTTATCGCTTTTTATCTCTAATAGCTCTAATGATAGATTGAAATTTACATGGGGATATATCTTACTTAAAAACGCTACTCGCTCTATCACAAGTTCATCTACTGAGAAGTATTCATTTACCTCTTGTCGACTCTGCATTTTTATCATATACTCTAGTTCGTTATAGCGCTCTTTTAGCATATCACAAGCACTGTTTATACGTCCTAAACGCTTTAAACTTTTCTCATCACCCATACTCTTTTCAAGCATCTGAGTGTTAGTAACTATCGTACCTATTGGAAGGTTGAGTTCATGAAGAGTCTCTTTCGATAAGTTTTGTAAACTTTTAACATACTCCAAAAGAGGATCAACTGCTAGTTTTGAGATGAAGATACCAGAGAGGATGATGAAACAAACTCCAACAATAGTAAGAACTAGTAGATTCTCTAAAGCTAGTACAACAAAAAAGTAGTAAGCAAAACTAACAAACACCACTACTGTTACGAAGTAGTAGACAAAAATACTAACTCGAAGATTATTGAACAAGCTTGTATCCAACGCCACGAATATTCTCTATCTTCATATCTGGTAGTAGCTGTTTGAGTCTATTTATGTAAACACGGATAGCACCATCACTGCCACTCTCCCCTAAACTCCATAGCTCATCATAGATAAGTTCTTTAGTTACACTGGCATTTATATGTGTCATGAGAAGGACTAAAAGTGCATACTCTTTTTTTGAAAGGTCAAGTTCTTCTCCATCATAAGAGATAGTCTGATGAAGTGTGTCATGTGTGAGCATTCCAACTTGTTTTGGCTGCTCCTTTTTTGTTCGTTTTATAAGTGCTGCTAAACGCCATAGAAGTTCATCTAAATCAAAAGGCTTTGTTAAAAAATCATCAGCCCCACTTAAAAAGCCTCTCTTTAACATCTCTTTATCTTTATGCGAAGTAAGAAAAATTGCTGGAGTTTTATCATCGGCATCTCGGAGTTCACTTAAGAGTGAAACGCCATCAATAAGTGGAACATTTATATCTAATAGGTAAGCATCATACTTATTTTCGAATGTAGCATCAAGTGCATCTTGTCCATTTGCAAAGTGAGAAACCTCATAAGAGGACTCCTCAAGCAAATCTACAAGAGTCTCTGCAAAGAGTGCATCATCTTCTAAGAGTAGTAGTTTAGTCAACACTCTCAATAGCCCAGCTGATAGTCTCGCCTGCATACATAGGTACAACACCAGAGTAGTTTTCAGGCACAGTGAATGGACGGTTTTCTAAAGTTACTTCTTTAAACTCTGGACAAATTCCATAAATATTTTGAGCATTATCACTTACAAATGACTGTAAGTTTTCTAGTTTTCCATACTGATCAAAAATCTCACATAAAAGTTGTAGTGCGATAGGAGCAGTAAATACACCAGCTGCACAGCCACAAGACTCTTTTTTGTGTTGAGGATGTGGTGCAGAGTCTGAACCAAACATAACTTTTGGATGTGCTTCAAGTGCTACAGTTAAAAGAGCATCTAAATCTTCAGGACGTTTAGCGATAGGTTTACAGAAGAGGTGTGGCATCATCATTCCACCAACAACATCATCAAGAGTTAAAAGAAGGTGATGTACTGTTATCGTTGCATAGAGATTATCAAACTTATCAAGCATATCAACAGCCGCTTTAGTAGTAATATGCTCCATAATGATTTTCAGTTTAGGAAAGTTAGTTGCAAGTAGTTCGTAGATAGACATAAACTCAGCTTCTCTATCCATAACGAAACCATCAGTTTCGCCATGTACACAAAGAGGAATCTCTAAGTCACTCATAGCTTCTAAAGTAGTTCTCATCTCTTCTACATTAAATGATGAAACGCCACCTTCAGAGTTAGTAGTGATACCAGCAGGATAAAGTTTTATCGCTGTTATCTCATCTGCTACTGCTTCTAAAAATGCCTTGTCGTAGTGTTTATAAAAAAGAGTCATATATGGTTCAAAATAATCATTTGGAACAGATGCCATAATGCGTTCTCTATAAGATTTCACTGCATCAAGTGTATCAACTGGAGGAACAAGGTTGGGCATAATTATCGCTCCACTAAAAGAGTAAGCAGTTAGTGGTGCAACATTTTCAAGCATAACTGCATCACGAAGGTGCAGGTGCATATCTAGTGGCATTAAAATAGTATGAGTTCTCATGAAAGTCCTTAAATAGATGATAATTTTATTATTTTGAAATTATATCTAAATAAGGGTAAGTCGTTTATAAAGAGTTCTTTGCCTCAAGGATTAAATCATTGATAGCGTTTTCATAAGCTATAGTCATCTCTTTTGAAGTTGACTCAAAACGAGTTACAAGAACTGGAGTTGTGTTACTTGCACGAACAAGCCCCCATCCTTTTTCAAAGTTTATACGAACGCCATCTACATCTATAATATCTAATATCTTAGGAAAAGTAGCTGGTGGGTTCTCCAGCATCTCTTTAACACGATCTATGATTTTAAACTTCTCCTCTTCTGTAGTTTTCACTTGTATCTCTTCAGTTGAAAAAACTTCCGGGAGCTTTGCTAACTCAAAATCTAAATCTATACCCTTGTATACTAGTTCAAGCATTCTAAGAGTTGCGTAGATAGCATCATCATAACCAAAGTAACGATCCTTAAAAAATATATGCCCATTCACTTCACAAGCTAAATCAGCATCTATCTCTTGTATCTTGGCTTTTATATTAGAGTGTCCTATTTTGTACATTATTGCCTTGCAGCCACGTTCTTCAAGCACTTCATACATCACTGACGAACATTTCACTTCACCTATAACTGTAGGCTTATCCATAGTCATTGAATATAAAAGAGCCATCAGATCACCCTTGATGTTGTTCTTATGAGTAAGTACGGCTACTCTATCCGCATCCCCATCATATGCAAATGCTATATCACCCTTCTCTTCTAAAAGCTTTTTCACATCTTCTAAGTTATGCTCCTCAGATGGGTCTGGATGATGGTTTGGGAAAGTTCCATCAGGATCAACATAGAGTCCAGTTGTGTTTAACTCAAGTGCTTTAAAAATGTCTTCAGTTACTACACCAGCTACACCATTACCACAGTCATATACTATACGAATGTCCATTGCTTTTAGGTGCTGGAACTCTTCTACAAGAAAGTCTATATATCTCTCTTTAGCATTTATCTCTGTAACATTTCTTGCTACTTTAACTGGAAACGCCATCTCTTCACACTCGCGACCAAGAGCATAGATATCTTCACTAAAAAATGGAGCTTTATCTATAGTAATCTTGAAGCCATTATATTCACTAGGGTTATGAGAACCTGTAATCATTACAGATGCTGATGGCGTTATACCATCCCATGATTGATAGTTTGTAAAGTAGTTTACAGGAGTAGGTACTAGCCCCATTCCAAGAACTTTTTTCCCACCAGCATTTAAACCGGCCACAAGGTACTCAAAAAGTAAGGGAGAGTGACTTCTTGCATCATAACCAACAGCTACATACTCACCCTTCACTTTTGACGCAAGTACATACCCTATGCGAGTAACGCTCTGCTCATTTAACTCCTGCTCATATATACCACGGATGTCGTATTCTCTGTAGATGCTCAATTTGAGCTCCTTTAATTTAATTAAAGTTTAATACTACTATAATTTAATATCTATATACCATAAGGAACTTACAAATGAAAAATATTTTAACTAAACTGGTTACGTCTTTTACAATCACTACCATGGCTTGCTCTACTCTTTGGGCACAGCAATTTGGTCTTGGAGTTGGAGTAACTGGAAATAATGCTTCCGTTATACGAGGAACAATCGACTTAAATGAGAATATGCGTTTAGAGCCGTATGTCTCTTTTGCTTACGTAAATCCTAAAAACACTCCATCTTCTACAACTGTTAGCGTTGGAACTGCGTTTCACTTAATGCAAAGTATAAACGACAAACTAAGTATGTATTATGGTGGGTACACTGGTATAGGCTATGCAGATTTTGGAACTACTACTACAATTTTAAACTTTGGTCCCGTTGGAGGAGTTGAGTACGCTTTAGACAAGCAATTTACTCTAGGCGCAGAGATAAACGTAAACATTGGAGTAGTTGACACAACGTCAGTTGGAACTAACTCAACAGCGATTCTTCGTTACTACTTCTAAAACGTAGGTAGAGGGTTTATTCCCTCTATTTTCCCATCTCTTTTAAGTACTTTTTGTACTCTAGTTTTTGTAGTTTTTCAGACTTTCTTTCTACTTCTTTTTTCATGTTCTCTTTATAAGAAGTTACTTTTTTTCTAAGAGCTTTATCTCCTGTTCCTATCATCTGTGCAGCAAGTAGTCCTGCATTTTTTGCACCATTTATAGCTACAGTTGCTACAGGAACGCCACCAGGCATCTGTACTATAGATAGAAGTGAATCCATACCATCTAAAGAAGAACTTCTTACAGGAACACCTATAACTGGTAGTGGCGTTTCAGAAGCAACCATACCTGGAAGGTGAGCAGCTCCACCAGCGCCAGCGATGATAACCTTTAAGCCTCTCTTTTCTGCACTAGATGCATACTCAACTAACTTTGCTGGCGTTCTATGAGCGGAGACTATATCTACCTCATATGCTATACCGAACTCTTCACATATCGCTACTGCAGCACTCATAACCGGTAGGTCTGAGTCACTTCCCATGATAATTCCAACTATTGCTTTACTCATATCTTTTTACTTCCTTTGATTTTTAAAATATTTTTTGCTTTCATCGCTTTTTCTAAAGCCTTCTCTATATCATCATCTAAAACTGTTATGTGTCCCATCTTTCTAAATGGTTTTGTATATGTTTTTCCATAAAAGTGAAAAGAGAGTTCAGGAATCTCTAGTGCATCATGGATACCATCTATAAATGGCTCACCAGCATAACCCTCTTCTCCAAGTAGATTTACCATGACTGCAGGTGAGATGAGTTTTGTAGATCCAAGAGGCAGGTTTGTTACAGCACGGATGATCTGTTCAAACTGTGATGTTGCACATCCTTCTACTGTATAGTGTCCTGAGTTGTGTGGTCTTGGAGCTATCTCGTTTACTAAAATTTTTCCATCTTTTGTTAAGAAAAGCTCAACACCAAAGATTCCAACACCATCAAGAACTTCTATAGATTTTATAGATATATCAAGAGCTTCTTTTTCTACCTCTTGAGTGATTCCAGCAGGTGCCATAACGATGTCACAGATATTTGTTCTATCATCAAAAAGCATCTCCACTACAGGGTAACATTTGATTTCACCTTCCATGTTTCTTGCTACGATAATCGCTAACTCTTTATCAATATCTACAAGTTCTTCTATAAAGGATTCAGCTTTAATTGCTTTGCTGATATCTTCAGCTGATTTGAGCATTTGCACACCCTGTCCATCATAGCCCTCTAGTTTTGCTTTTTGTACTACTGGAAAGCCAAAACTAGCTAGATCTTCATCCGATGAAACATTTTTATATGCAGGAACAGGAATACCATTCTCATCAAGAAGTTTCTTCTGTTCGTATTTGTTCTGTATGAGTTCTATCACATATGGAGAGGGATGAATGTTATGTCCATTGTCGTAGAGTTCTTTTAAGATAGAAGTATCTACATGCTCTAACTCAAAAGTAGTTACATCTGACTCTTGTACAAGTTGTTCAAGCTTTTGCTTATCATGAAAACCACCCATGATATGCTTATCTGAAACTTGTGCTGCTGGACAGTTGTATGTAGGGTCAAGTATAGTTACATGAAAGCCCATTTTTTTAGCTTTTTGAGACATGATTTTACCCAACTGTCCCCCACCGATGATACCTAGTTTTAAGTTAGAATAATTGAAGTTTTTATCCATAATGCTCTCTTTAAAAGTTTGTGCAACATTTTATCATAAGCAGACTTTAAAAGAGCATTACTCCAAGCTCTCCGAGTAGATTTTTAGTCTATATATAAATACTTCTTAAATAGAATTTATATATACTCAACTCACTAATACTAATCACTGAAGGTAGCTAGATGAAATTAATATGGATAAGCTTACTAATAAGTTTAACACTATTTGGAGCAGATAAAATGAGTATATACGATATAGAAGTAAAAGACATAGATAGTAAAACCATCACATTAAGTAAGTATGAAAACCGAGTTATGCTTATAGTTAATGTAGCAAGTAAGTGTGGATATACAGACCAGTATGAAGGACTACAAAAGCTTCATACCGAGTATGCGGACAAAGGCTTAAGTATCTTAGGGTTTCCATGTAACCAGTTTCTATCTCAAGAGCCAGGCACTGAAGAAGATATAAAAAACTTCTGCATGAGTAACTTTGGTGTTGAGTTTGACATGTTCTCAAAGATAAATGTCAACGGAGACGACACACATCCTCTCTATGTCTACTTAAAAGATAACTCTGATGGGTTTTTAACTGACGCCATCAAGTGGAACTTTACAAAGTTTCTAGTGGACAAAAATGGAAAAGTCATCAAACGCTACGCACCCTCCACTCCTCCAAAGGATATAGAAAAAGATATAAAATCTCTTCTATAAGATATCATAAAAGTAGTGTTATAAGAAATAAACTTTCCACTTTTTTTCCATGTACTACCTGAGTACTTAATGGACAAAAAACAAGAAGTAGTAAAAACGCCACATTAGAGAGCTTTTTTATCAATGAATACCCATACCAACTATGATGGCAATAAAGAGCATGATAGAAGATGCGAAGATAGCTGCTGCTACATTACCCTTTTTATCTCTTCTTGTAAGCGAATATCTTTTAGAAGAATTTTATCTATTGCTAGGAGCAGAAGAACACTTACAACAAGTGTGATGAGTGTAAAAAGCACTAAAAAATTCTGTTTCCAATATGAGTTCCTTAAAGGGTTATTTATCTTGAATTATATCAGAAGTTGCTAGCTCTCTTTCCCAATCACTCTGAGTTGCTACATCATAAACGATACGACCTTTTTTACGTAAGTAAGTAGCGGCCATAGAACTACGACTACCACTTCTACAGTAGACTATGATTTGTCTGTCTTTAGGTATACGATAGTAAAGTTTTTCTAGCTGTTGAACTGGTATGTTGATGGCATTTGAGATATGCTTCGTCTTAAACTCTTCTATCTACTATGAGAGCACCATTTTCGTATGCTATATGTGCTTTACGAAGTTCTTCATCACTAACACGAGAACACCCTATGAAGAGTATAAATGTTGTGAGTAGGAGGAGTAATGTTTTCAAAATTTTTATCTTTTTAAAGCTCCACAACCACTTCAAACATCTCTTTAATCTCCATCTCGTGGCTAATCAAAAATATCTGTCGGTATTGCTCTTTTATGGTGTGGAAGGCTTCTAGTATTTCCATTCTTCTTGCTTCATCTTGCGAGCCAAATACTTCATCAAACGCCAAGAACCCTATACTACTTGCTCCGCTTAGTTCGGTTAGCGTTTTACTTATGGCGATTCTTAGAACCAAGTTTGCTAGGTCTACTTCTCCACCGCTGAAGCGTTCTATTGGGTACTTTTTGCCATCATCGTAGATGAAGAAGTCGAAGTCGTTGTTTACTTCTATGTGTTGGTATTTTCCTTTTGTTATCTGGGCGTACATTGTAGATGCTGTATCTGAGATTCTTGGTGCTACCTTGGCGTTTAGTTTGGTTTTGAACTCGACTAGAGAGAGTTTTATCTTCTCGTAGTCTCTGAGATCATTCTGTTTTTGCTCTACTTTTTTGAGCTGTTTAGTATTTTCATCTAAGCTCATCTGTATGGACTTTGTCTCACCCTCATTTTTGGCGATATTTAGGCTTATGTTATGTTTGTCAGAGAGTTGTGCATCTTTGGTTTTTTGTAGCTCTTCAAACGCCATCTCTTGCGTTTTATGCAGATTCATATCGTACTTTATGAGTCCAAACGCGCTCTCTTTCTCTCCTAGTTGTTTTTGTGTGGTTTCTAGTTTCTCGCTTAGAGTCTGCATCTCTGTAGTGAGTGGCGTTTGGCGTTTGAGTTGCGTTTCAAGCGAGAGTACGTACTCATAGCTTTTCTTGATGGTGTTTAGCTCATCTTGCACTTTTTTATGTGCCACATCCGAGTAGCTACTGTTTTGTAGTTTTGCGAGTTGTTCTTTGTTGGAGAGTC
>JAYEJR010000018.1:0-3804 GCA_034660715.1 Campylobacterota bacterium
TTATAAGCTATTGTGTAAGTTACATTTCCGCATTTATTTTTAAATACTTTTAAGTTATTAATTTTCTAAAGAATAAAAATTATCCTTTAGAAAGTATATCTAGTATAATCTTAATAAATAATAAATATAGTAAATAATTATTTAATTATTGTGAGAAAATAAAAACTTGGGTTATTCTATTACTATTGTTCTGATAAATATATAGTCAATATATCGCTAAAGTAATATCTGTGAAATGTAAAAAATTATCTAAATTTGAAGAGATGTTTTAAAGGAAATGAAAACGTTATAAAATATATAATTTTATGAGGTTTTCTCCAGCACTTTAAAATTGCTACATCACGCTACAGCGAGAAACGTTATATTCTATGTTAGATTATAAGGTTTTAGTTTTTTAGGGAAGAAAAAGTATGTGACGTGGTGAAGCGAAGGCAATCGTAAAGGACATGTTATAAACTAACTTTCAAATAATCTAAAATTATTACCATAAGCATTTTTTACTTTGTATAGAGCTTTATCAGCATTCCTAAGCAAAGTGTCGTCGTCCTTGCCATGCTCTGGATAAATAGCGATACCAATACTTGAAGAGATGTTTATCGTGTTCCCTTCTATAACAAATGGTTTAAATAGTGCCTCACAAATTTTCTTAGCAATGAGTAGGGCATCTCCTTCCTTTTTTATATTAGATAACAAGATTAAAAATTCATCTCCACCGTGTCGTGAAACTGTATCTGTATTTCTATGTACTACATCATTTATTCGTTGTGCTGTTTCCAGTAATAATACATCACCAATATTATGGCCAAGCATGTCATTAACCTGCTTAAATTTATCTAAATCAAGAATAAGTATCGCAAATATATATTTTTCACGTTTGGCTTGAACAATTTCTTGATCTAGGCGCTCAATCATCAATCTACGATTTGGTAAAAGTGTAAGAGGGTCATATAAAGCTAAATGCTCCAGTTCTTTTTCGTATGCTTTACGTTCGCTAATATCCTCAATGATACCTAAAACAATTTCTCTATCATTCGTATCAATTAATGCTACTCCACTAATAGTTATTGGAAACCTTGTTCCATCTTTTCGAATGTATTCTTTTTGGTTTGGGCCAAAGCGACCCGTTTCCTTTAGGTCTTCAATCTGCTGCAGCTCTTGTTCTTCGTACTTCTTTGGTGTAATATCCCAATAGCTTAAATTAATAAATTCTTCTTCAGTATATCCAGTTGATTTTAGAACAGAACTGTTGACATTAAGAAAGTCACCAGTTTTAGCATCTACTATTGCCATACCAACAGGTGATAAATTAAATAATGTCCAAAACTTATCTTCGGAACGAAGTAACTTAGCTTCAAAAAGTGATTCAGTATTATCTAAGAACTTTCGAGAAGTTTCTGCATCATAATGCATATCTATCAAAAGTTCATGACCAATAAGATCAAGCAGAGCTTCACTCTCGTGAAGCTTTGAGTTAAGAGTTTTAGAGACTAAATCACTATAGTACTCCATCTCTGTATAGTGTCTTTTAGTAATATTCTCAAAACTAAAAAAGAGAAGGATTGAAAAAACTACAAATGCACTTGCAAGAATTACATAAAATATATGCCAAATATTGTAAGTTAACTTCATGCAACAATTATAGCCTAATTACGATAACCTACTCTTATACTCTTTATATCCAAACTCTTTCACAATATGAAACTCTTCATCAATCTTTTTTATGACTAGGGAGGGTAGTCTTATACCATTGAAGGTAGTACTCTTAACAAAAGTGTAATGAACCTGATCTTCAAACACAATTTTGTCTCCTATTTCTAATGGTTTATCAAAAGAGTAATCTCCCATTATATCTCCTGCTAGACATGTATTGCCACCTAGTCGATAGGTATACCTTTTCTCATTTGCCTCACCAGCACCTCTCACCTCTGCTCGATAAGGCATTGAGAGAGTATCTGGCATATGGGCTTCAGCTGATGTATCCAAGATAGCGACACTCATTCCATTATCAAAAACATCAAGCACACTAGAGACCAAATAGCCACTCTCCCAACCTATTGCCTCACCTGGCTCCAAATAGACATCAATATTATATTTTTCTCTAAAATCTTTGATTATACAAATTAATCTTTCAATATTGTAGTCTTTTCTAGTTATATGATGCCCTCCACCAAAATTAATGTACTTTAAATTTTTAAAATATTTGGAAAAATTCCTCTCAAATACCTCTAAAACCTCTTCTAAAGCATCTACATTTTGCTCACAGAGTGCATGAAAGTTGAGTCCATCCAACTGCAGTAAGGGGTTTTGGGCTATATTTTCTAAAGTAGTTCCTAAACGTGAAAATGGAGTACAAGGGTTATAAATATCGTTTGGAGATGCAGAAACCTCAGGATTAATGCGTAGTGAAATATGAATTTTTGGATTAATTTCTTTGATTTTTAAAAGAAATTTATCCATTTGATTTATAGAGTTAAAAACTATATGATCTGATACTTCAGCTATAGATTCAATCTCCGAATCTTTAAATGCAGGAGAGTAGGTATGAATTTCTGCTCTTCTGTTATGCTTTAAAAACTCATCTTTTGCAAGTGTTGCTTCATGCAGTCCACTTGCTGTACACCCCTTGAGATATTGAGCAACTAAAGGAAATGTACTCCACATAGCAAAACCCTTTAATGCTAAAATTATTTTAGCTCCACTTCTTTGCTGAACGTCATCTAGTATCTCTAAGTTTTTTATTAGAAGTGCCTCTTCGCACACATAGTAAGGCGTTTCAATGCTAGGAAATGTCAAAAACCACTCTTTATATGTACCTTCTTCATTTGAGAAGCCACCTTTATAAAATGATCTACATCTAGCTTCATATCTTCAACTATCTCAACAGCTGAATCAATCGACTCCTTTGTTAAAACCTCTTTAACATTTATGGCCGTTCTTACAACATCCAGAGTGTCTATATAGTACCCTAACTTTGTACTAGCGTCATGTTCGAAGTCTAAACCTTTGAGCATATCTACATAGAGAGTATCTAGGTTCCAATGCTCAAACAGTAAACCACTTACATAGTAAGAGGAGGTGCCAAAGACCTCATTTTCATACTCAGATATAAATGATGCTTCTTTAATACCCTGTGAAAACTCTTTTATATTAGTGTATTGAGCAATCTCTTGAGATACAACAAGTTTTCCTGCCTCCATTATAAGTGCTAAGGGAGAGAGTATCTGGGCATGTTTTATATCAATCTGAGAGTACCACTCATTCATTAAAGCACTCTGCATATGACACATCTTATTAAAGTTTGTATTTGAGATGCAGTAGGGTCTTACATTAGCGATGATAGCACTCTCTATAGAAAATCGAACAACCAAGCCATAAATAATATGCGTTCCAAAAAGTGTTACTGCTTGTGATACTGAAGATATCTGTTTAGACATGCCATAAAAAGGAGAGTTAATCATTCTTAAAATATTTGCTGTTAAGAGTGCATCTTTTTCAATACTTCGAACAAGTCTACTAATATCAATATTTTCTGCTCCATGCATATACAACTCTCTTACAATAAGTGTTGTATCTGAGAGCGGAGGCAGAGACTCTATGTTTTTAACTATGCTCCTAAAGTTCATAGACTAGACCTCTAGTTCTCGTATTTTCCAAGGGAGTCCCTGTCTGTTTAACTCCTCCATAAAAGGATCGGGATCAAACTCTTCCATATTGTAAACCCCACTGCCACTCCACTCACCCTCTAGCATCAGTTTAGCACCGATCATAGCAGGAACACCGGTTGTGTATGAGACTGCTTGAGAC
>JAYEJR010000019.1:0-3798 GCA_034660715.1 Campylobacterota bacterium
TATTTTCTTCCAGCTTCTAGTTCCCATTTTTGAGTCTCATCAAGTTTACTAAAACCAGCATTTTCAAACATCATTGCCATATTTCTTGTAGCATGAAATGGTGTTGGAGAAGCATCTAAAAAGCCTAAAAGCCCTTCGTTAAAATCTTGTTTGTTCATTTAGTTATCCTATTTTTCATAAGTATATTATACATTTAATTCTATTGCCTCAAACTCATTGTCACTATTTTTTTGAAATCTATAGTACTTTATAAACTCTGGCTTAGAGTATGTTGGCTCTGGTGTTACAAAAACTATACCAAAACCTTTGGAGTTAGCGAAGGCTCTAAGTTTCTCTTGGTTATCACTATGCAGGCGAGACACCTCATCGACTATAAGAAAAAATGGAGTTCGCTCCTCTGTTGTAAATAGCTGAAGAATCGAGATAGCTATCGCAATTTTAAGTAACATATTTCCACCTGTTGAACTCTCATTTTTAAGTTGTGAAACTTCGCTTATCTGTTTCTCATTTTCTTTAAATGAAAGACTTAGGTCTATGGTGTCATCAAGAGATATAGCGCTCCCTTTAAGTTCTTTTTTTATCTCTTTAAACTTCATCTCGAGTTTTGAAAGTTCTGCTAAAACATCAGACTGTTCATAAAAGAGTGAAGTCTCATTAAGCAGTGAACTTAGAGTTAGTACACTCTCATTTAAATCACTTAGAAGTTTTGCTATACTTTTTTTATCCCCTACTTTTGGGTTTAGTTTTATACCTTTTATAACTCCAAAGTCTATTCCTGAAAGATTTTTGTTTATTTTTGCGACTTGTGTTAAAAACTTATCTTCGCTATCATTAAAAACTGACATATTTTGCGGTAAAGAGTTGTTTACAAAGTTTCTAAACTTCTTATTTCCACTCTCTTTAGTGATAAGAAGTTTTTTATTTTTATATTCATAAACCTCATCTATTTTTGTCACGATATTAAGACTTTTAGAAAGATAGAGTTCATTGTCATACTCATCAAAATTAAAGTATATATCTATGTCATTATGACTATTTTTAAGTCGATTTAGTCTATCAAGTTTTGATTTTAGGTCTATTTTCCTGTTTTTATACTCCAGTATTATAGAGTTAAAAGATTCTAGTAACTCATACAGATACTTTTTACTTTCACGACTTACAACATCACTAAAATCAAATTCTACAAGTCCAAAAGCATCTAAACCTTTTTTTCTTCACTTAAACTCTCTATCTTATACTCATACTCTTCTATTTTTGCCTCTATTTTAAGTCTAAAGTTCTTAAACCGTAACTTAGAGTTAATCAGCTCATTTTCTAAAGAGAGAAGAGACTCTATTCGTAGTTTGGATTTTTCATACTCCTCTAAAAATAGTTGCGATGCTCTAATCTCTGTAAGCTTATTATCTAAATCCCCTAAACTATTCTCTAGCTCTGCTAATCTCTCATCTTGAGTAATACTACTTTTTTTCTCAACTTGAACTGTTATAAACTCATCTACTCTCTGCTCTTGACTCTCTAGCCACTTCTGAAGTGTTTCATACTCTAAGGCTAATAGTTCATCAAACTCCTCTTCTAACTCTTTTATGCTACTTCTAAGACCCTGTTTATCTCTGCTTACACCCTCTTCTATCTCAGATATAGTATCTTTAGAGTTTTGCACCTCATCATGAAATGCACTTATATTGTTTTGATGTTGTTTATACTGCTTAGTATACACAGCATTAAAGTCTAGGAGCGCTTTTTCTTTTGTCGTAGTGAGTTCAACTATCTCTTCTTCTAGTTTTAGGATACTCTCGCGTTTTGTCTCTCTATCACTCTCTAAAAATAGTACTTTCTCTTCTATCTCTTCTTGTTTATCTTTAAACTTCAACTCTATATCACCTAGTGACTTCTCATAACTAAGACTTAAGTTTTCTAACTCTAACTCATTACTCTCTATCTTTAAAGCTGCTTCATCTTTAGTAAGGATTTTCTTCAAAGTATCGGTTTGCATACTTAAAGATAAGAGTCTTTCCTGATTTACAATACTAGGTGCTAGTTCATCTACACTTCTATCTAAAAGAATCTCGTCCATAAAAGGATAGAGTTCATACTCCCATCCATCAGCTTCTTCATTTAAAAACTCTTTGAGAGAGTTAGGTTTTGCATTTATCATACGAGTATACTTCGCTATTGCTTGTGTAATGTTGGCTTTTTCACTCTCAAAACTCTCAGCATTTGTACGAAGTGTTCTGTGTTTATCTCTCTCTAACTCTTCTTTGTTAAACTCAAGCTCTTTTATCTCTCTGCGTTTAGTATCTCTAAAGTCTTCACTCTCTACTATAAGAGCTTTTTTCTTCTGCTCTTCTTTCTCATACTGTTCATTTATACTCTTTATATCTAACTTAGACTTTCTAACATATGCATTAAGTTCCTTTGTTTCACGAAGCACATCTTCATCAAAAGCTTTTATCTCTGTGCGAATAGTCTCTATCTCACCCTTTGCAATGTTTTCTTTTGTTTTAAACGCCAACTCTTCACTCTCTATCTTCTCATCTACTTGGTTCTTTAAAAACTTTCTTTTATTCTCTTTTTTATTCTCTAGTTCGCGAGGGAGTTCTTTTTCTTTCTTATATCGTAAAGATTTTATTTCAGACTCTATACTCTCTATCTCATCTTCAAAACCAGATTTTAGTTTTATATACTGCTCTTTTACCCCACTATGTTTCTCTTGTGTCTCTTCATACTTGTCAGCACTATCATTATGAAGTAAAACACTCTCACGAGAAAACTTTGCCTTTAGTCCTTGTATCTCTTGTATATCTAGGCTTAAAGTATTTATATACCCTTTATAGCTCTCATCACATTTTGTAAATCTAGCTTCTCCTGTAAGTTTCAATCTTTTAGTGCGAGTGAAACTTCTATCTATCTCTATATGCCTAGACCTGCTAGTCTCTAAAAGTTCTCTCTCTTGTGTAGAGACAGATAAGATATATGAAACTAAAGTATGGAGTTCTTCTTCATATGAGAGTAAGATGTTTTTTATCTCGTAAGCACCTTCTATGTTCTCTTTTTGTTTTTCAAACTCTCTAAAAAATTTATACTGTGATTGAAAGGTATATATATCTTGGAGATACTTATCATGCTCAAACTCCAGTACTTTTTTTTCAGTGTTAAGTGTTGTTTGTATAGCTCTTTTTATACTCTTAGAGTCTATGATAGACTTATCGATATTGAATATCTCGTTAAATAAACCGATAAATACACTACTATTTTTAACGCTAGTAAACTTAAAATCTAAGTAGCGTTTATCATTTCCATAGATAATATCTCTATATTCACTCAGCGACTTTACCGTTTTTTTCATATTTGGAGTTTTCGCATACTTTTTTATGATGTCTAACTCATAAAGATTTGACTCTGTGTTTATAACTCTATCTATATCAAACTTCTGTTTTGAAAAGAGTTTCACTATCTCTCCACCTGCTTTGTACATAAAGATAAAAAAATCATTAAAAACATAAATCATATAGGAGTTTGGATATCTAAAGTAGTACTCTTTAAAGCCATCTTTATCAGTAGGTATGCCAAGGTTTCTTACATCCCCACTAAAGAGATAATGAATCGCTCGTATAACAGTAGTTTTTCCACTTCCGTTATCACCTAAGAAGAAAAGGTCTTTTTCTAAGTTGACCTCTAAAAAGTTAAAATTTGCCGAATTAATCAGTATTATTTTTTGTATCATTTAAGCCACACTTTGAACAATTTTCATATAGTACTCTATGCTTGAAAGCACTAAGTACTCATCTTTAGAATCAT
>JAYEJR010000020.1:0-3749 GCA_034660715.1 Campylobacterota bacterium
TAGGTGTCACTTCAGAGATACTCAAAGAGCATAGTAGAGATGCTCTCTACACAAACACTCTTTTTGAGTACTCTAAAAACTTTGACAACTATCTAGGCAACTCTATAGAACTTGGAAGAAGTTTTGTGCAGCCTAAATACTGGGGAAGTCGTGCACTTGATTATCTATGGCAAGGTATAGGTGCCTACTTAAAGAGTAACCCTCAGATAGAGTATATGTTTGGTCCAGTGAGCCTCTCAGGAAGTTATCCTAAAGTTGCAAAAGATATGATTTTACACTTTTATGATATTTACTTTCCCTCAAATAAAAAAATAGTTCAAGCAAGAAGAGCTTACCATTTTGACCTTAGTGATGAGTATATGAAAGTTTTCCTCTCAGAACTTGTTGGTAATGACTACAGAAGTGACTTTAAAACACTCAAAAAGGCTCTTAGCTTTTTAGAACTCAGTGTTCCAACACTCTATAAACAGTATGCCGAACTTTGTGAAGAGGGAGGAATTCTCTTTTGTGATTACAATGTAGATAAAGATTTCTCTGATTGTGTAGATAGTTTTATAATTGTAGAAGTGGCCAAAATCAAAGAAAAACAGAAAAAAAGGTACTTTGGTCATGAATAAACTTCCTTCTCTATGGCTTGAGAAACTAGCCCTACTCGATATCGCTTTTCAACCTATCTTAAATATTCATACTGGGAAAACGTTTGGAGTTGAAGCACTTTTGAGAAACTATAGAGATGCTGGGTTTCGATCTATTTTTGAACTTTTTGACACAGTTTACAAAGAGAATCTACTCTACGCTTTTGACATAGAACTTCGTAAAAAAACTTTTAAAAAATTCACTCAAATACAGAATTATAAAAACATGAAACTCTTCTACAACCTCGATAACCGTCTTTTTGAGATGCCAGATTTCTCTACGGGAAATACAAATAAAATACTCAAAGAGCTAGAGATAAAAAAAGAGTATATATGTTTTGAAATTTCTGAAAGACATGAAATCTCAAGCAACGCCACTATGGAAACGCTCCTCTCGCACTACAGAGATGAAAACTTCACCATAGCCATAGATGATTTTGGCGCTGGATACTCTGGATACAAACTTCTTTTTGATTCTACCCCCGATATCATCAAAATAGATAGATATCTTCTTCAAAACATAGATAAAAGCATGAAAAAACAGCTCATGCTCAGAAGTATAACTAACTTAGCAATTCAACTTGGAATTCAGGTCATTGCCGAGGGGGTTGAGACTAAGGGTGAGCTTTTAACCTGTAAAGAGATAGGGTGCCATCTTGTTCAGGGCTACTATATTCAACATCCTACACAAACAACTGCCCAAATACTAGAAGTTTATGAAGATATAAAAGAGGTTCTGCTCTCTTCTAAACGCGGTAATAACAATAAAAGTAAAATAAATAATCATATAGAGAAGATAGCTCCTCTCTATAAAAAACAGGCGATGAGTGAGGTGGTCAACTACTTTAAAAAACACAAAAAAAGAGAGATAGTCCCTGTCCTCAATGCTAGTAACGAGCCAGTTGGAGTATTTTTTGAAAATCAGATTAGAGAGTATATCTACTCCCCATTTGGAATTTCACTCCTCAATAATGATGCATCTGTAAAGTCTAAACTCAAAAACTTCATCGTCACCTGTCCACATATCGATATAAACAGTGATATTACAGCTATTATAGAGCTCTTCTCAAGTAACCCAAACTCTGCAGGAATCATAGTAACTCTCAATTCTCAATACCACGGTTTTTTATCTGCCCGTGCCATTATTAGTATTATGAATGAGGAAAATCTCATTGCTGCTAGAGACCAGAATCCTTTAACCAAACTCCCTGGAAATAGGATGATACAAAAGTACATATCAGATATAGAAAATAGTGAGGACTCCTATATGCTTTGCTATTTTGACTTGGATAGCTTTAAAGCCTTTAATGATGTCTATGGTTTTAGAAATGGCGATAGAGTTATTCAACTTTTTGCTGATATCATGCGAAAAAACCTCCCCTCTGACTTTTTTAAGGCTCATATTGGTGGTGATGACTTTTTTGTGGCAAATAAGATTCAGGACAACTCTAAAATGTGCCTTGAATATATTAAGCAGGTTGTTTCTATCTTTATTCATAATGCTAGAGAACTTTACAACCATGAAGATAAAGAGAGAGGATATATCGTCACTAAAAACAGAGAAGGTATCCTCCAGAACTTTCCTCTCTTAACTGTCAGTGCTTCCATTATTATCACCAACCAAAACAAACGCCAAAGTAACTTCTCTACAACTTTAAACGAAGTACTCTCTTTACAAAAGAAAGTAGCAAAATCCGAAAAAAACCATATAGCTATCAGTAGTATACTTTGAGAACATCGCGTAAACTTATCAACCTCTATGAGGATAAAAATGTTTTTAGTATTAAACATGTTATCTCTATAGATAGTGAAGAGGACCTCAATCAGTTTTGGGACTACTTAACTAACACCCAAGACTCCTCTCATAACTATCTTCATGCATTTGTATCCAACTTTTATAACTTTGCTCTCTCCTATATTTATCAAGATGATGCACAGTTTTTTGAAATCATCCTAGAGGAGAATGAAGAGAAGTTTTACTTCACACTCTGGAATGAAAAAATATCCCTTCTATTTCGAGACTACTTAGCTAAAACCTCCATTGAGTACATCTATAAAGAGAATAGAATAAGCGTAAAACTGCTGAAGAAGAGTTATCAAAAGAGTCTAGAGAAACTAGAAAAAAAGAATAAAAAAAGAGAAAAAAAACTTATCGAGTCCGTTACTCATGAGAAGAGTCCTAAAGCTATAAAAAAATACGATTTTTTAAACGCGGAAGACTTGCAAGAGCTCGTACAGTTAAGTGACGACCTACAAGACCTCGCTTATCTCATCAATAAACATGAGATTGATGAAGACAACTTTATTAAACTGCGTTCTACCTTTTCCCTCTTCTGTTTTACCCTGCGATACTATGATGAAGTCTCCCAGATTATGATTACACTCAATGATTTTTTAAATCTTATGAATGTTGAGAAGGAGAATTTCATAAAACTACAAAGGAGTGAGTTTGAATTAGTCTATGGTTTTATAGCCAACATAGATAGATGGGTCACAACACTTTTTTTGGAAGGCTGTAGCGATCTACATTTTATGGACAACTCAATTAGAGCAGACTACAAAACTATTGAGCAACTCATTTCACCTGTTATTGATGATAGTATCTACGATTTAGATGAAATATTTGATTTTTAATATCACTTTTAGAAACAGATAAAAGGTATTGTACATTTTTTAATCACAATTAAAGTCTGCATTACTAATTAATCAGATATACTACTAACAGATTAAATTTCAGGAGATAATGAATGGGAAAATTTGTTAATAATACAGAAGAGTTTTTTACTTTTTGTGAAGAGAATGATGTTCAATTTGTAGACTTTAGATTTACAGACATCAAAGGTGCGTGGCACCACATTAGTTACAGAATGAGCGCCGTAAACGCTGGTCAACTTGAAAATGGTCTACCATTCGATGGTTCTTCAATCGAAGCGTGGCAACCAATCAATATGTCTGATATGTTACTTAAAGTTGATATTGAAACTGCGTTTTTAGATCCATTTACCGCTGATCCAACTATCATCGTTTTCTGTGACGTTTACGACATCTACAAAGAGCAAGCTTATGAGAGATGTCCACGTTCAATCGCTAAAAAAGCTCTCAAACACGCTGAGG
>JAYEJR010000021.1:0-2073 GCA_034660715.1 Campylobacterota bacterium
TAACTCTCAAGGGCTTAGACTTCCAAAAGATATTATTAAAGATTTGCATTTAGCAATTGGTGATATGGTAAATATAATTGTAGAGAACAATAGAGTTATTATTGAACCTATAAAAAAAGAAAAACATATTTACGATATTAATGAGCTTGTTTCTCAGATACCTTCAAGCTATGAAGCAAGTGAAGAGATTACATCTTACACTGGAAAAGAGGAATGGTAAAACAATACATTCCTAAACAGGGCGATATAGTTATACTCACATTCGATTCACAAGCTGGTCATGAACAACAAGGAAGACGACCAGCTCTAATTGTTAGTAATGAAGTATTTAATAAGAATGTAGGTCTTGCTATTGCCTGCCCTATTACTAACACAGACAGAAGTTTTCCTTTTCATTTAAAAGTAGACTCTTCTAATCTAACTGGCTATGTGATGTGTGAACAAGTTAAATCAATAGACTATAATGCAAGAAAAGTCAAATTTGTTGAAAAGGCTAGTGACAATCTTTTATCTCACTGCCTTGGAATTATAGAAAGTGTATTTTAGAGGTGCCCTTTAGATAAAGACTAAGATATATTTTGTTCCAAATGTAAGAGCTAATGCAAAAAAGAGGGCAAAAAAAAAGCCAAAGACCAAGAGGTCTTCGGCTTGTGTCAAAAGTTTAAAGAGGTTTACTACTGTAAAAGTCTCATAACGTTTTGTTGAACAGCATTCGCTTGACTCATAGCATATGAACCAGACTGAGCAAGAATGTTGTGTTTTGCAAAGTTTGCAGACTCTGCCGCGAAGTCAACGTCACGGATTTGAGATTCTGCAGCTGCAACATTTACCTGAGTAACAGAAATGTTACGAACAGTTGATTCAAGTTGATTCTGAGTAGAACCTATGTTTGAACGAATTGCATCAACTTCTTTAAGTGCCATATCAGTAATTTCTATTGTTCTTTGAGCAGCTGCATATGTTGTTACATCTGCATCACTTAAAGAGTAGCTATTATCTGTTGTAGCATCTAGTCCACTTGCAGCAGTAGCATTTGTAATACTTACACTTGCTCCACTAAGTGTTACTGAACCATAATTAGTTTCAACACCACCTGCTGTCACTGTCATACCTGTAATAGTACCTATATTAGCAGTTGTATCTGGATCACCAATATGGATATTTGCTCCATCAACTCCTGTTAATGTCAATGTACCATCAGCGTTTGTTTGTGCTGTAACATTTGTCTGACTTGTTTTTGCATTAATCGCAGCTGATAAAGAACCAGTAGCATCATTAGCAGAAATCGCTACTGCATCAATATCAATGCCATTAATTGTTAAATTACCATCAGCAAGTGAACCACCTCCAACAACAGCTGTTGTCAAACTATTTTCACCAACAGCTTTGACAGTATCACCAGCAGCTGTATTAATAGCAGCTGCAAGAACATCTGCACCGCCACTAGCTGTTGCTGATGCTGTAGTTTGAGCTACAACATTACCATTAATTGCTAAAGTTGCAGCTGTTTCCGCATTAGTAACATCAGCTCCGACTCTTGTAGTTAAGTTACCTGTACTCGCAGTACGAACAGAGTCGATACTAAGACCAACAGTCTCGTTAGCATAAGCACCAATTTGAAAGTTTTTATCTGTAAAAGTACCATCTAGTAGTGCTTGACCATTAAATGAAGTGGTTTTTGCTATATTGTCAGCTTCTTCAAGTAGTTTTGTGATATCTCTTTGAATCGCTTGACGAGAATCAGAGTTTTGACCATCAGACGCCGCTTGAATAGATTTTGTTCTTACCGTGTTGATAATGTTTTGATACTCATCAAGAGCACCATCAGCAGTTTGAGTTACACCGATACCATCATTAGCATTGTTAATAGCTTGACCAAGTCCAGTAGACTGAGCACGAAGACTATTTGCAATTGCAAGACCTGAAGCATCATCAGCAGCAGTGTTAATACGTAAACCTGAAGATAAAGCTTGAAGTGATTTGTCAAGACCGATATTATTCTGTGTAGAGTTTCTGTGTGCGTTCATTGCCGCAATGTTTGTGTTAATTCTAAATCCCATAATAAATCCTTTT
>JAYEJR010000021.1:2173-3715 GCA_034660715.1 Campylobacterota bacterium
TTTAATCTTTTTTTGATACACTTTCGCAATTAAAACAACTATACTACTATATATAGGAAAACTATTTGAATTTGATTATCGTTGAGTCACCGGCTAAAGCTAAGACTATAAAGAACTTTTTAGGGAAGGGTTATGAAGTTATCGCTTCTAAAGGTCACATCCGTGATCTTCCTAAATCTCGTTTTGGAATCACACTAGATGAAGAGACTTCACATCTTGTACCTACTTACTCTGTAGCAAAAGAGAATGCCCCAACTGTTAAAGAGATAAAAGCTCTTGCCAAAAAAGCTGACACTATATACATCGCGACCGATGAGGATCGCGAGGGTGAAGCTATCGGTTGGCATATCGCACATGCTATCAAAAAAGATCCTGAAGAACTTCCTCGTATCGTTTTTCATGAGATCACTAAAACTGCTATCAAACATGCGCTTGATTCAGCTCGTACTATAGATATGGACATGGTAAATGCACAACAAGCTCGTCGTATGCTTGACCGTGTGGTTGGGTACAAACTCTCTCCACTTCTAGCTTCTAAAATCCAAAAAGGCCTCTCAGGTGGTCGTGTTCAATCTTCAACTCTTAAACTAGTAGTGGACCGTGAACGCGAGATAAAAGCTTTTATCCCTGTTGAGTACTGGACTATAGACACGGCGTTTAAAACAAACATCGATGCAAATCTTATAAGCCACAAAGGCGATAAGATAACAAAGATGTCTATAGAGAACAAAGAACAAGCACTCTCAATCGAGAAAAGTGTAAACGCTGACAACTTTATCATCTCTAAACTAGAGACAAAAGAGAGAAAGTCTTCAACGCCACCACCATTTATGACATCAACTCTACAACAGACTGCATCATCGAAACTAGGGTTTACTCCTAAAAAGACGATGATGGTTGCGCAAGCTCTTTATGAGGGTGTAAAAACTCCTGATGGAACTTCTGGTGTTATTACTTATATGAGAACTGACTCACTTAACCTTGCTGGCGAAGCTGTTGGTGCAGTTCGTGGTATCATAGAGAGTCGTTTTGGTAAAAAGTACCTTCCTAAAGAGCCAAAAACTTATAACAAAAAAAGTAAAGGTGCACAAGAAGCTCACGAGGCTATCCGCCCTACTATGCTTGCATTTACTCCAGAAGTGGCACAGAGCTTTTTAAAAGCTGATGAGATTAAACTTTATCGTCTAATCTATGAGCGTTTTATGGCTTGTCAAATGGAAGATGCTAGATTTGAGCAACAAAGTATAATATTTACAGGTGATGAGAACGAGTACCGTGCAAGCGGTAGAAAACTAATCTTTGATGGTTTTTATGCTGTGACAGGTGCAGAAGACAAAGATAAACTTCTTCCTACTCTCACTAAAGGCGACAAAGCAGAACTTCAAAGTGTAAAACCTGAGCAACACTTTACAGAACCACCAGCTCGCTACTCTGAAGCATCTCTTATCAAAAAGCTAGAGTCTGAAGGTGTTGGTCGTCCATCTACTTATGCTCCAACAGTTGCAACTCTTTCTCAACGTACTTATGTAAACATAGAGAAAA
>JAYEJR010000022.1:0-3617 GCA_034660715.1 Campylobacterota bacterium
TTTTAACACTCTTAGTAGAACCGAAGTAACCAGAATGTGAGAAGTACTCTTTGTTTGCTATTTTACCAAGACCGTTAAATCTTGCTTTAGAAGCGTTGATGATAACTACATAGTCACCACAGTCAATATTTGGAGTCCAACAAGTTTTGTTTTTTCCACGAAGCAGAGTTGCAACTTCAGTCATCATACGACCAAAAGTTTTACCTTCAGCATCAATCAAAATCCATTTTTGATCAATTTGTTCAGCAGATGCAATTTTAGTAAATTTCATTTTGAACCTTTATTTGAGTTATTTTGTTTAATAAACACTAATGCTTATTTAAGTGGCGAAAGTATAGCTGTATAAACTTATAACTAGCTTAATTTAAGTACTTTATAAGTTTCAACTCTGTGAGATTAGATAGTGTTAAGAGAATCTTCGTTATTATACTCTACATACATAAATACCAACAACTAAGGTTCTATTATCAAAACTATTCTAATAACCCTTTTACTTTTTACATCTGTTTATGCACAAAATATAAATGTTGCAGTGGCTGCTAATGTAAGCTATGCTATTAAACAGTTGGTAAAAGAGTTCAATAAAACATATCCAAATACGAAAGTAAGAGTAACACTTGGTGGCAGTGGTAAACTAGCAGCACAGATAAAACATGGTGCTCCCTACGATATCTTTATGTCTGCAAATATGAAGTATCCTCATGTACTCTATAGTGAATCATTAGCCATCACTAAACCGCTTGTCTATGCAAGTGGCTCTCTCGCTCTTCTAAGTGTAAAAAAGCAAAACTTTAATGATATGATAGCTCTATTAAATTCATCTACTATCAAAAGAATTGCTGTTGCTAACCCTCGTACAGCTCCATATGGTGCTGCAACTCTAGAAGCTTTTAAAAATGCAGATACTTTTAAGGACATCAAGCACAAGTTCATCTATGCAGAGTCAATATCTCAAACACTCTCTTATGTTTTTACTGCTGCTAGTATCGGTGTTGTTGCAAAGTCTGCACTTTATAGTCCAAAAATGGCTCGTTTTAAAGAAGATCAGAACTGGAAAGAGATAGACCCTAGGCTTTATACTCCAATACAGCAAGGTATCGTTATCCTTAAAAAAGGTCAAAACAGAAAAGAAGTTCAAACTTTTTATGACTTCATCTTAAGTGATGCAAGTAGAAAGATACTTCAAAACTTTGGATACTCCCTACCGTGAGCTTCCTAAACGCCACTGTTACTGATGTAAAAAGTTCTGACACTCTACATATTGTAGAGTTTTCTCATAATGAAAATCTCTTATCCATGATGAGTTTAGATTTGAATGAAATGATTCAAAAAGGCACTAAGGTTAAATTGTTGATAAAACCGATGCATATTGCACTCGGAAAGTCCGTCATGGGAATGCTTAGTTACTCAAATCAACTCAAGTCTACTATAACTTCTATAGAAACAGGAGAGCTACTTAGTAGCATAAACCTTAAACTTGGTAAAACTACTCTTGAATCAGTTATAACAAAAAAATCTGCACAAAGCATGAATCTACAAGTTGGAGATGATATTATGGCGTTTATCAAAGCAAGCGACCTCTCTATTTACGAGATTTTAGATGATTGATATACTTCTCTCTTTAGACTGGGAGCCTTTTTCACTCTCTTTTAAACTAGCAGCGATTACTACTCTCATACTTTTTATACTCTCATTACCTCTTGCTTGGTTTCTCTCCCAAACAAGTTCAAAAAGTAAACCTTTTTTAGAAGCACTTACTGCACTTCCTATAGTTCTACCACCTTCTGTTTTAGGTTTTTACATACTTGTTTCCCTCTCAGCAAACTCTCCTTTAGGTTCTTTTTTTGAAGATACTTTTAACATACAACTTGTTTTTAACTTTACAGGGCTTGTGATAGCCAGCTGTTTTTACTCTCTCCCTTTTATGGTTCAACCACTTCAGAGTGGATTTGAGTCTCTTAACAAGAACATGCTAGAAGCGAGCTACATAAGCGGTAAAAGTACTTTTGAGACTATTATCAAGGTAGCACTTCCAAACATGAAACCTGCATTACTTACAGCACTCATAGTAACCTTTGCTCATACTGTTGGTGAGTTTGGTGTAGTTCTTATGGTAGGCGGAAGCATTCCAGGTGAGACAAAAGTTGCTAGTGTAGCGATATATGAGATGGTAGAGAGCATGGACTACACTCTTGCTCATATCTACAGTGCCCTAATGGTTCTGATGAGCTTTGTCGTACTTCTAAGTGTCTACATCTTTAACGCCAAACAAAACACAAAATTTGGTTTTGTAAAATGATAGATATAGCTATAAATAAACAGCTCCATGGAGCCCAAGAAGACATGAACCTAGATGTAGCACTCACTATAAAAGAGGGAGAGTTTCTTGCTCTTAGTGGTAAAAGCGGAAGTGGAAAGACAACCCTACTTCGTATCCTTGCGGGACTAGAGAGTGCTAAAGGCGAAATATCAGTTAATGATGAAGTATGGTTAAACGCCACCTCATCACTCAAAGTACAAAAACGCCATATCGGTTTCGTCTTTCAAGAGCATGCACTTTTTGAAAATATGAGTGTAGTAGAAAACTTACTATTTGTTGCTGATGATAAAGAGTTAGCTAAACATCTTCTTGATATAACTGAACTTACAGCCTTAAAAAAACGACTTCCAAACTCTCTGAGTGGTGGACAAAAACAGAGAGTGAGCCTCTGTCGTGCTATGATGAGAAGACCTCAACTACTTCTTCTTGATGAACCACTCTCGGCATTAGACCCTCTCATGCGTCAAAAACTCCAAGAGGAGATTTTAATACTCCACAGAGAGTTTAAGACGACAACTATCATGGTAAGTCATGACCCAAGTGAGATATATAAACTTGCCTCTCGAGTTGTAGTTTTAGAAAATGGAAAAATCATCAACGATGGAAAACCAAAAAAGGTCTTACTAAAAACAAAAGGAAGCCAAAAGTTTTCATTTAGCGGCGAACTACTCTCTTTAACAAAAGTGGATGTTATCTATGTAGCAGTTGTGGCTATCGGCCAACAACTTGTAGAGGTAGCTTTGAGTTATAGTGAAGCAGAGCATTTAAAAGTTGGAGAAGTTGTAACTATAAGTACAAAAGCCTTCTCTCCAACTCTTAGTTAAGCTTCTGAGAGTTTTTCAACACCATAAAACATGATGCCTATTGTGGCTATTGCTATTAAGAGAATAGAAAGTGCTGCATAATCCACTATAAATCCTTTATTTCTTTTGTTTTTATAGATATTTTCTTGATAATTAAAAAAATAATAAATAGTAATAAAAAGCTTGAGCTTACACCAATCCAAAATATCAAATCTATTTTGTCAGTATCGTATCGTTTGACAATACTTCCTATCAAAATGACTAAAATACCAAATGCGATACTCATTGCAATTCTAAGTGTATTCAAAATTTCTTTTATTTCATCTATCTTTGCCATGCTAGAATTATATCATAAGTATAAATCTAAAGAGTCGCTTCTATCTTCTCATCAAACTCTAAGGTGATATCATCAAGCTGAGTCTGGTTGAGTTCTAACTCTTCAAAGAGCTCTTCAACTTCACTCTCTTCTTGTGAAACAGTTTTTGAGAGTTCCA
>JAYEJR010000023.1:0-16775 GCA_034660715.1 Campylobacterota bacterium
AATTTATGCACTTATAAAAGCTTAGTTAACCTCTTTTTAACAACAAAAAAGCTATAATCGCAGAATTTCTAAAAATTAAAATGATCAAGCTCTTATCAAAGGAACCCCATGAGAATTCGTAAACGCGCACTAACGTTTGAAGACGTATTATTAGTCCCACAATATTCTGAAGTATTACCAAAAGAGGTATCATTAGAGAGTAAACTTACTCGTAACATTAAACTTAAAATTCCTATGGTTTCTGCTGCTATGGATACAGTAACAGAACACCGTGCAGCTATCGCAATGGCTAGACTAGGTGGAATAGGTATCATCCATAAAAATATGGACATTGAAACACAATGTAAACAAATAACTAAAGTAAAAAAGAGTGAAAGTGGAATCATCATAGATCCTATTTTTGTACATCCTGATGCTACTTTAGCTGATGCTGAAGCACTTATGAGAGAGTATAAAATCTCTGGTGTTCCAGTAGTTGATGGTCATAATAAACTTCTTGGTATTCTTACAAACCGTGATATGCGTTTTGAAAAAGACATGAGAAAGCTTGCATCTGAAACTATGACAAAAATGCCTCTTATCACTGCTGAAAAAGGTATATCTTTAGATGATGCAGCAGATATTATGCATAAAAATAAAATCGAAAAACTACCTATCATTGATGAAGAGGGTTTCCTAAAAGGTCTTGTTACTATCAAAGACATCAAAAAACGTATAGAGTATCCTAACTCTAACAAAGATGCATTTGGTCGTTTAGTGGTTGGTGGTGCTATCGGTGTTGGACAACTAGACCGTGCAAAAGCACTAGTAGATGCTGGTGTTGATGTTCTAGTTCTAGACTCTGCTCATGGTCACTCAAAAGGTATCTTAGACACTGTTCGTAAAATTAAAGAGACTATGGAAGTAGATGTAATCGCTGGTAACATTGCTACTAAAGAGGCTGTTGAAGCTCTTATTGAAGCTGGTGCAGATGGTGTAAAGGTTGGTATAGGTCCTGGTTCTATCTGTACAACTCGTATCGTTGCTGGTGTTGGTGTTCCACAAATATCTGCGATAGATGAGTGTGCAGAGGCGGCTCGTCCACATGGTGTTCCTGTTATCGCTGATGGTGGTATCAAGTACTCTGGAGATATATCTAAAGCTCTTGCTGTTGGTGCTAGCTGTGTTATGGCTGGTTCTCTTCTTGCAGGAACTGAAGAAGCCCCTGGTGAAACTATCATGTTCCAAGGTCGTCAGTACAAATCATACCGCGGTATGGGTTCTATTGGTGCTATGCAAAAAGGTTCAAATGATAGATACTTCCAAGAAGGTACTGCAGCTGATAAGCTAGTTCCAGAAGGGATTGAAGGTCGTGTACCATTTCGTGGTTCTATCGCTGGTATAGTTCATCAAATGATGGGTGGACTTCGTGCATCTATGGGTTACTGTGGTAGTGAAGATATAGAGATGTACTGGGATAAAGCAGAGTTCGTTGAGATTACTTCTGCTGGACTTAAAGAGTCTCATGTTCATGATGTTATCATTACTCAAGAAGCTCCGAACTACCACGTATAATAAGCCATGCATGAAGTAAGATATGCCGGTTTTTGGATCCGTTTTCTTGCTTCGCTTTTAGATACTCTCTTTCTCGCTCTTCCGGTTGGTATAGTTATCTACTTTTTAAGTGATGGAAACTGGTTTGACTTTGTGCAGTATAAACAAAATGTTATGATGGCTATGAGTGGTAATGCTCATGCACTAGATAAACAGCCGCAAACATCTTTAAGATGGGAGCTTGTGTTTGAAGTGTCTGTATTAATTGTCACAATGTTATTTTGGAAACGATGGCGTGGAGCTACACCAGGAAAGAAGTTTGTTCATATTAAAATAGTCGATGCTTCAACTCTTGAAGATATCGACAACAAACAAGCTATTACGCGTTCATTTGGTTATATCGTATCTACTTTTGCATTTTTAGTTGGCTTTATAATGGTGTCGTTTAGAAAAGATAAGCGAGGTTTACACGATCTATTAGCAGGAACAGTTGTTGTCTATGAAGAAGTAATTACTTAGCTTCTTCTTCCGTTTCCTCATCAAATGGCTCTTGCATAAAAAAACTATCTACACTTATATTTTTAAATGCTGCATTTAAAGAGGTAAAGAGTTGTGGAAAATCTTCCTCCATCTTGTTTAACATTACTTTCATATTTGCTCTTGCATGAGGCATTTTAACATCAAAACGCATAGCTGGACAAGCTTCATCACCTATGGCTTCAATGCCATTATCAAGTACAAAAGCGGAAAGTTGGCGTTCTCGCATCTGAATAAGTGGACGAATAACCACTAAACCATTCTCAGCCGTATACTTGGGTGCTAAAGAGCGCATCTGACCATTGTATATAAAGTTCATAAAGAAACTCTCTGCAGCATCATCCATGTGGTGACCTAGAGCTACCTTATTGCAACCCAACTCTAAGGCTACACTATATAGATAACCACGTCTCATTCTAGAGAAAAAACTACAAAATGAAGAGTTTTTTCTTATCTTGTCTTTAGCAAGTTCATAAGTTTTAGTATCACGGATAACATGTTGTATACCATTTGCTTCACAATGAGCTGCAAGATTATCAAAGTTTTCACCCATACCGTAGCCAACAGTTACAGCTATAAACTCGAATTTAAAAGGAGCACGGCGTTGTTGTTCTCGCATAGCATGAATCATCGTGAGGGAATCTTTGCCTCCACTAAGTCCAACTAGTATCTTATCACCCTCTTCTATGAGTTTAAACTCAGCATTTGTCTTGCCAAGCTTTGACATGATTTTTTTAGATGGGATTATAAACTTTTGTTTACTCAATGTACAAAACTAGTGTTAACGTAGAGAAATTGACTTTGTTCATTTCTCGTTCTTAATAATGGAGTTAACCATTTTCATTACAAACTCTGCTGAAATAATTGCACTTGATTCCATAAACTCATCAAATGAAAAACTAGCATCTGTATCGGCAGTATCACTAATGGCACGAAGTATAAAAAATGGAATATCTAAAGCATCACAAACAACAGCAACGCCTCCTCCCTCCATTTCTAAAGCATCTGCATTAAAGTTTTTCACTATTTCATCTTTAACTGCTTCATTATGAACGAATTGATCACCTGTTGCTATAACACCTTCTATGACAGTTTTACCCAGTTCTAATGCTACTTCTTTAGAAAGAGCTATTAAATCCTTATCTGCTTCAACAAATACAGAACCACCAGGTACAAAACCCATTGGATGACCAAAAGCAGTTATGTCCAAATCATGTTGAGAAAGTTTACTAGCAACAATTAAGTCACCTATCTTTAGGGAAGGATTAATTCCACCAGCTACACCAGAAAACAGTAGTTTGGAACATCCAAAATGCTGAATCATTGAAGATGCTGTAAGTGTTGAGAAAACTTTACCTATTTTCGAGTGTGCTATAACTAACTCGGCATCTTTGTAAGTAGCTTCATAATATACATTACCTGCATACTCTGTAGTTTTATACTCTCCAACTATTTCCAATATTGGAGCTATCTCTTCTGGCATTGCACCCATGATTGCTATTTTTTGCATAATATCTATTTCCTATATTTCAAATGTTTTGATGATCTCTTTGTAATGTGGCAATTTATGTTTAATATTTGCATTAGCATCTACGATACAACTCCCACCCCAAAAACCTAGGCCATCTTCAAAACCTACACGGTTTACAAAAATAAGCTCTGCACTACACTCTTTGGCTACTGTTTTGATGATCTCTAGCCATTTATCTTCTATCTCTAAACTATCATCACTAAAACCACGAGCGGGAGAAGCTACAAGAGCTATGATCATATCTGGATTCTCTTTTATTAAGTCTTTATGGACACTATCATGCCACAGATCTTCACACACAAGCATTAATATTTTTTTCTCTTTTACTCTAAAACTCTCAAAAACACTTCCAGCTTCAAAGTATCGTGCTTCTTCAAACATACCATAATTTGGAAGATGTACTTTGTTGTGTTTAGAGATAAACTCACCATTATGAAAATATAAAGCTACATTTCTAAAATGTTCTTCTTCTTTAAATGCTGCACCAACCACTATATCTATATCTTTACTTAACTCTCTTAATTCATCAAGTTCTGATAAACACCATGCATCCTCTGGGAGTTTATCTTGAAGCATATAGCCACTTAATGAGAGCTCAGGAAAAATGATTAAGTCACTTTCATGCTTAACACTATTTATAGTTTCTATTATCTCCCCTAAGTTACTTCTATTTAACTTAGGAGATGTTTGTGCAAGAGTTACTCTCATACTATGAGCAAATTTCTTCTTTTACTTTTTCTAAAGTAGCCATATCAGAGATATTTAAAGTTTTAAGCTCTTTAGCGATTCTACGATTTAAACCCTTAAGTGTTATACCGTTTCCAAACTCTATAGCCATATCCAAATCACCAGCAATTGCTAAAATAGACTGTTTATACTTAACAGGTTTTACAAGTTGATCTTTTAGAAGTGCAACAGCATCTGCTTTTGTGTTATAAGGAGCAGTTGTTACATTTGATATAACTGGTGCAGCAAAGTTATCTGTAACCATTTTTTGCATTAGTTCTGCTAGTGGTTCTTGAGCTGGTGAAAGAATCTCACAGTGAGAAGCAACTGACATATCTAATAAAAGTGCACGTTTTGCACCTGCATCTTTAAAAGTTTGCTCTAATGAAACTAAATCAGATTTCATACCAGCAACAACAAGTTGACCATCTTGGTTATAATTAGCTGGCCAAACTTTTTTCCCTTCTTCTTGCGCATCTGCACATACTTTCTCTACTGATGCATCATCAAGTCCAACTAGAACCATCATTCCTGCTTCAACAGTGTCACATGCAGATTGCATAAGTGAACCACGTTTATGAACAAGTTCTACAGCATCAACATAATCAATAGCACCAGAAGCACATAAAGCTGAAAACTCACCTAAAGAGTGACCTAAAAAAAGTTCTGCTTTTACATCTGGACAAGCATCACTGAAAAGTTTATATGCAATCATTTGAACTAATAAAATAGCAGGTTGAGTAAAAGCAGTTTGACCTAACTTATCGTTCTCTTCAAATATTAGCTCTTTAAAATCAACACCTATTCTTTGTCCAGCTTTTTCAAACATCTCACGTGCAACTTCACTATTTTCATAGAAATCTTTACCCATTCCTACTGCTTGACTACCTTGTCCAGCAAATATCATCGCTACTTTACTCATCTATTCTCCTTGTAAGTATTGCTTATTATCAGCAATCTTTTTTCTTAATGTATTTCTATTTAAACCTAATTTGTCAGATAACTGTAATTGAGATTTAAACTTAGAAAGTCCTGCTTTAATCAGCGGTACTTCAAACAGATATAAAAAATTTCTATAGTCACTATTAGAACCTAATTTATCATATAAATAGTTCTCAATTATCTCCATTAGTTCAACATCTTTAATATCCTGAAGAAGAAAGTTAATCATAACTTGGCGTCTAAGCGATTTAGCATTTTGACTTAGGTCTGGTTTGAAATTTTCAATGTTAAACTCTTCGCTTCCTCCAAAAAGAAGAGAGGCTTCATGTGTAAAAGTATCTACTAAAATTTTTACATCTTCTTCTCTTTCTACAAGTGGTGGTATATCAAATTTAACACTGAACATCTCATCTATGTGTTCATTACTAAAAGATTGTTTAGAGGTTGCAATAACTTTTACACTATTTTCTTTGATAGCTTCGACTAAACGTTTAATATTTGGAGAGTTTTCTATGTTGGTGATAATAATCTCATTACAACTCTCAAGAGCTATGATAAGTTCATCAAAATCAGATGCATCAAATAGTGCTGCATCTGGAAGTATGAAAGAAGCCAAACTTCTTTTTCCAACCCCCACTTCACCCATAATTAGGGCGCTAACAGTAAGTGTCTTTAGAAGAGTGGCTGTTTTAAAAGCCTGATAAGAAGCTTCTGAAGCAGTTACGAACTTAGTGACAGCCACAGCCTGTACCACAGCTTTCGCCTTCTGCTGGTTTGTTCTCAGCAGGTATTCCAGTCATAGCTTCATCAGCAGTTGCTTCTCTAACACTGTTAAGTGTTACAGTAAACATTAATTCTTTACCAGCTAAAGGATGATTAAAGTCAATAGTTACTGTATCAGCACCCATCTCTTTTACTGTCACTTGAACAGTCTCTCCATTTTCACCTTGACCATATAATGTCATACCTAATGCTAATTCTATTCCAGCAAACTGATCTGCAGGAACTTCTTGAGTAGCTTCAGCATTGTACTCACCATATGCATCTGCAGGTTGAACAAGAACATCAGCTTTTTCACCAGTTTCCATGTTAACAATTCCATTTTCTAAACCAGGAATGATTTGACCTTTACCAAACATAAATACTAATGGTGCACCACCAACATTACTATCTACTACTTTGTCACCATCTTTTACTTCGTACTCAATTGATACAATTTGATTTTCTGCTATTGCCATTTCTATTTCCTTTAAATTATTTTTGCGATTTTATCATAAAAATCTATATTAGGGCTGAAGATAAATGTTTGCTTCTTCAGCTTCAACTGAATTTGGATACTTAACTACTACTGCTTCAAAAAAAGCTTTTGCATGTTGTTTATCACCTGTTTTACTCATACTAACAGCCGTATGTAACATTAATGTTGGCATATATTTAGCTTTAGAATAAAGTGCAGAACTCTGTTTAAAATAAGAGATAGCATTTGAGTAATTTTTTCGTCTATAGTTCATCTCACCAATCATATAATGTGAATATGCAGGTTTGTAGTTTCTTTTAATCAACTCTTCAAAATTTTTAATTGCATTAGTATAGTACTTCTTTTTATAAAATGCATTAGCTTGTTTATAAAGTTCGGCTGAACTAACACTACCTAACTTTGAACTAGAAGATTTTTTAGAACTACTTTTTAACTCTTTAGCAATTAAAGATTTAAACTTGTTCACATCATTTACTAGAAGATTAAACTCATCCTTAGAAACATACTTAGTATTTATTGTATCAACTAAAACTGATATTTCACTCATCAATATTTTCTGCTGATCTATAGCAACTTTTTGTTCTTCTAAGTTCATAGAATTAGACTGAACTATTTCACTAAGACGTTTTTCATACTCGCTACTATTTTCAGTTTTGAGCTTGTTCAGGTCATCTTGTTTTTGAAGATTTATTTTGTTGTTATGTGCTTTTCTACTAAGACTTTCTATTACACTCTGCAGACCATCTATTCTTTCTCTTAAAGAGTCTAGTTTGTTCTCCTGATTGTTACTTTTAACAGAAACTTTATGGAGTCTTTTTTTTGTATCTAATATGACTTTTTCATTGGATGTAAGTCCATAAGGATTAGGACTATTAAGATCACCAGCACCAAAAGCAGAAGGTTCTGCAGCTGTTAAAAGAATAGGGAATACAGTAGAGAGTATAAGTACTTTTCTACTGAATTTCATTATATGTTACTATGGAAGAAGTTTAAAATCTACACGACGGTTTTTAGCATAACACTCACTAGTTTTATCTGAACATGAAGGGTTGCTTTCACCATAACTAACCATAGATATACGAGAAGAATCAATACCTTCAGCTACTAAAGCATCTTTAACAGCAACTGCACGTTTAAGACCAAGTGCGAAGTTATACTCATCACTTCCCCATTCATCACAGTTACCTTCAAGTTTAACATTGTAAGCACTTCCACCAGTTTTACCTAGTTCTGCAGCTGCTGTAACTTTTTCTTGCATTTGAGTATTTAGGTCAAACTTATCAAATGCAAAAAATACAGATGAAAGCTGTGCTTCTATGTCAGACATACTTAACTCACCTAAAGAATTAGATGAAGATTCAACCATACTCTCAGCAGCTGCAACTGTTTCAGTTTCCACAGCTTCAACTTCTTGAGCAACAACTTCTTCAACTGGTGCTTTTTTTGACTCTGTATCTACAGCTGGCTCTTTTGAACTACATCCACTAAAAACTAAAAGTGCTGTTACAACACTTGAAAGTACTATACTTTTCATATTTGATTTCCTCTATGTTTTAAAAATTAAATTATTATACCCAAAATATTATTAATAATATTACACTTTATACTGTTTTACCAATCCATAGATTGGACTTTTCCATATTTTAATGGGAAAAGATAATTTTTGTTATGATTCAACCTTATTATTCCTATTGAACTTTGATTTTTATAGTTCTTTATAAATAGTATCGCATCACCATCTCTTGAAAACCTTGGAAACTCATTTACACCAGTTGCTGTAAGTCGTCTGATAAAATCTGTTTTCATTGATATAAGATGCAAATTGAATGTATTTTTATCAAAAGCATTTGAACTCTCTCTGGCTTTATATACTATATACTCTCCATTAGAACTACAAGCTGAATTACTTTTACCATAATAAACCATTTGCTCTACTTCTTTCGTATCTAACCTCTTAGAAAAAACATTTGGATATCCTAACCTTGAAGAGATAAATATAATTTTATTTTTATCCATAAACTGAGCATTAACATCTATGCCACCATAAACAGTTTCACGTTTATATTTTTTCGTATCTACATTATATGTATAGATATCTGGCTGCCCATCTTTAGCCATCGTTAGAAGTAAAGTCTTAGCATCTCTACTTACATCAGAACATACCAGCATTCCATCAGAAGATATAATACTAGATACCTTGACTGTCTTCATATCAACATACTTAAGGGTGGGTTTTAAACCATCTAAAGATGTATAGTAAAAAGCATTCTGTTCATAGTTAGCCCACTTAGGGAAGAGATTAAAACCACCTTTTACCATTACATGTTGATATGCTAACGAATAGTCAGAGATAACTATTTCACTCTGCTTAGCTCCAGTAATACGAGAAAAAATAACTTTTCTTTTCATCCACTCAACGGATGGTTCACCCATATACTCATTAATATCATAAGCAATAGCATGTGAAACAAACATGTAAATATCTTGTCTACTAACTTTATAGCTTTTTGCAAATACTTCTTGTGATTCTTCTAAAACTTTAATAGCGACATTTAAAGCACCACTATCGTCTTCAAACATTTTATATCTTAGAACATAATTCATATTTTTATTTTCAACTATGACATCAGTATCATTAAAGTGTGTTGTTCTATGGAACCTATCAACATTAAATAGCGAGATAACATTTAAATCAGCAACTAAAGATTTAAAAAACTGTAACTTAAATGTATCATCATAACTAATAGATGAATCCTCAATAGCGAGTGATGGTAATGCATCTACTTTTTTTATAACTTCAATAGTGGCATCACCGGCAAATGTGAGTCCAAAAAACATCAATAATGAAAATATAATCTTCATTTTTACTCCTTAGATATTAATATAACAACAGTTCTACTTGACTTTTTACTAGGATTTTTTGGAAAAACTACATGTAAGAGTCTATTTTTAATTCTATCTGCTTCAGCATTTAATGCTTCATTTGCAGAGTAAGTCAGTACCCGAAAATCGATAACTTTACCAAGTGCGTTTAACTCAATAACACTCTTAACACTACTACCTTCACTATTGGAAGGAACTCTAAAGTGTTGATAAACAATTGCCTGAATTTTAGCTAAATATTCGTTAACCTCTTGTGCACTTGAACTTGCTTTACTATCTTCTTTTTCTTTAAGCTTATCTAGATTATTTACTTTATCAGAGATAGAACTAATCTCATTATCTTGTGAAGTTATAATCTTTTTTTGTATATCTAATATTCTTCTATTATCTTTTGGCTTAACTTCTTTGTGAACAATTTTTTTTGTCCATACATCACTAAAAAGATTATTTACATCTATGTTTTGAGCTGGCTTTGAAACAGTTTTATTTACTTTTGTTTTTACTTGAGAAACTTTAGGAGTATCTAAAGAGATTGAAACATAGTTTTTTTTCTCTAATCCATAACTAGTAACCTTAGATGGTTTAAACATCATGAGTACAAATAATAGTAGAACAAATGAGAAGAGGGAAATAGCGATAAAGCCACTTAATAGAAAATAGTTATTATGATTAGCCATTTGTAGCTAGAGATACCTCTGAAAAGCCAGCTTGTTTGACAGCTGCTAAAACAGACATAACTATCCCATAATCTAATGTTTTATCTGCACTTATCAAAACAGTTGCTTTTTTATCAAGTTTACTTGAGTAGAGTAAAAAATTATCCATAAATGCATTTATCATATATGTGTCTTTATTAATTTTTATCTTTTGCTCTTTATCAATACTGATATGTACAGGAGGAATTTTAGATAACTGTTGAGATGTAGAACCCTGTGGTAATTTTATATTTTCTTCATATATAATATTTGGTGCTATAACCATAAGTATCGCAAGTAAAACAAGCATAACATCTACTAGTGGCGTTATATTAAGCTCTGGTTTATCATCCCAATCATATATCAAAACTAAACCCTACGAGCTAAAATCGCATCACTTTGCATTTGAAGATAAGAGATCAATTCAAACGATTTCCGTTTGAGCATTTGATGATAAGTATAAGCGAATATAGCTACAAATATACCAGTAGCAGTTGCAACAAGTGCATCAGAAACGCCACTTGAGATTATCGACATACTACCACTAGTTTGTCCTATATGTGTAAAAGTATCTAAGATAGAGACTACTGTACCAAATAAACCAATAAAAGGGGTTGTAGAAGCAAACACGGAAAGTATAGATAAACCTTTAGTTGCCTCTTTAGTTGCAGCAAGCATTCCAAGAGCTAAAACTTCTTTTGAAATATTATTACTAGTTTTTATAAAATTATTTAAAAAAGAGTTTTCATTAACGGTAGAAGATCCCATTAAAAGAGATTCTAATGAGAGACTTTCACGATTTAGCCAACTATTAATAGAAAAGTATCTATAAAAAAAGACCCAGTTAAGCACTATGAAGTATATTGATAAAAGAGCCAATACTCCTAATGTAACTGGATGACTTTTAAGATAAAAATCTATTAAGTTGTTAATCATTTTACTATATAAGTTTTTGAGCAGCAGACTCGATTCTAGCTGAAACAGATGCAATAGCAGAACTAGAGTCTGCAACATCAGAAATAAGTTTCTTAGCTTCATCAAGAGCTTTAGCTATTTCAGATTCAGTTGCACCACGAATAGCAGCAGCACCTTCAACTAAAATAATAACCTTTTCTTCATCTACTTGAACAACGCCCCAGTTGATAACAATAGCTTCAACTGACTTGTCTTCTTTTTCAACGTCAACAACTCCACTTGTTAAAAGTGTAGTTAATGATGCATGTTTAGCAAGTACTCCGAATTCTCCCTCTTCACCAGGAAGGACTACACTAATGGCACTACCATTGTAGATTTCACCATTAGGAGTCAAGATTTCAAGTTTAAATGTATCCATTATAGTCCTTTAATAAGCAAATGCTTATTTATTTTTCTCATGCTTAGCGATAGCTTCATCCATGCCACCAACCATATAAAATGAGTTTTCAGACATATGATCGTAATCACCATTAAGAATACCTTTAAAACCAGCGATTGTATCTTCAAGCTTAACGTATTTACCAGGAGCTCCTGTAAATACTTCTGCAACGAAGAAAGGCTGAGAAAGGAATTTTTCAATTTTACGAGCACGTTCAACAACATTTTTGTCATCTTCAGAAAGCTCATCCATACCAAGAATCGCAATGATATCTTGAAGATCTTTATATTTTTGAAGTGTTTGTTGAACACCACGAGCTACACCATAGTGCTCATCACCAATAATTTGTGGATCAAGTAATCTTGAAGTTGAATCAAGAGGATCAACTGCAGGATAAATACCTTTTTCAGCAATTTTACGGTTAAGAACTGTAGTTGCATCTAAGTGAGCGAATACAGAAGCTGGAGCCGGGTCAGTTAAATCATCTGCTGGTACATAAACAGCTTGAACTGAAGTAATTGAACCATTGTTAGTTGATGTAATTCTATCTTGTAATGCACCCATTTCACGAGCTAGAGTTGGTTGGTAACCAACAGCTGAAGGGATACGTCCTAGAAGAGCTGACATTTCAGAACCAGATTGAGCGAAACGGAAAATATTATCAATGAACATAAGAACATCAAGACCTTTTTCATCTCTAAAGTACTCAGCCATAGTAATACCAGTAAGTGCGATACGGTTACGTGCACCTGGAGGCTCAGACATTTGACCGTAGCACAGTGCAACTTTGTCAAGTACATTTGAATCTTTCATTTCGTAGTAAAGGTCATTACCTTCACGTGTTCTCTCACCAACACCAGCAAAAACTGATAAACCATCATGACCATGAGCAACATTATGAATAAGCTCCATGATAATAACTGTTTTACCAACACCAGCACCACCGAATAGTCCAACTTTACCACCCTTAGAGTAAGGAGCAAGTAAATCAACAACTTTGATACCTGTTTCAAACATTTCAGTAGTAGTTGATTGATCAACTAGTGCTGGTGGAGCGCGGTGAATTGACCATGTATCAGAATCTGTTACTTGTTCACCACCATCGATAGTTTCACCAATAACATTAAAGATACGACCAAGTACTTTATCTCCAACAGGAACTTTAATAGGAGCACCAGTAGCTGTAGCATCCATACCACGAACTAAACCTTCACTCATATCCATTGCAATCGTTCTTACACGACCGTCACCTAAGTGAGCTGCAACTTCTAGTACTAGACGATGTTCAGCACCTTCTAGTTTTACTTTAACTTCAATTGCTTCATTGATTACTGGAAGGTACCCTTCGAAATCAACATCAACAACTGGGCCCATAACTTGGCTAATTTTTCCAATCATATTATTATTCTCCATTATTTCATAGACTCCACACCACTAATAATCTCTATTAGTTCGGTAGTAATTGCTGCTTGACGTGCTTTGTTAAACTTAACATTAAGTGATTTAACCATCTCTTTTGCATTGTTTGTTGCAGTATCCATTGCTTGCATACGAGCAGAATGCTCAGCAGCAACTGAATCAATCAGTGCATAGTACATGTTGTAATCAACATATTTATTAACTAAAGAATCAAGCATATCTTCTTCATTCTGTGCTTCAACTTCTAACATAGAACTATGTTTCTCTTCACACTCAAAATCATCAGTATCTACAGGTAATATTTTCTTAACATGTAACTCTTGAGTAATCATGTTTTTATATCCGTTGTAAACTATATGCAGAGCATCAATTTTTTCGTCTTTATAGTCTAAAATAGAAGTTCTGATAAACTCATCAGATCTCGCTTTATCAGGCTTAGAGCTTAAATCAATAACAGCGTCAAATAACTCAACTTCGTTATATTTAAAAAACTCTACACCTTTTTTACCGATTCCACGTAAACGTACTTTAACATTTTGTTCTTTGTACTCTTTAATTAGGTTTTTAACAGCTTTAATAGTTTGAATATTAAATCCACCACATAAACCTTTATCAGCAGTTACAAAAACAATATCAACCATTTTAGGATTTTCAATCTTGTTAAAACAACGATTTTCAATTCCTCCAATTTTGCTACAGTTTATACGTCCAGCTATTTCGGCAATTACCTGATTCATTTTTTGAGCATAAAGACGTGAGCGTTTTGCAAGCTCTTCAGCACGACGAAGCTTTGCAGTAGATACAAGCTTCATAGCACGAGTTGTCTTTTGAGTGTTAGAAACACTCTTAATCTGTCTTTGAATATCTTTCAAGTTTGCCATTAAATACTTCCTTAGTTAGCTACAAAGCTAGCTTTGAACTCTTCAAGTGCTTTTATCATTAATGCTTTAGTATCATCATCAATTTTTGAAGCACTTCTAATGTTTTCAAAAATTTGAGGATAAGAAGCTTCAATGAATGGGTACATTTCAGACTCAAAACGAACAACGTTTGAAGCATCCATATCATCTAAGAAACCTTCATTACCAGCAAAGATAATAGTAGCTTGTTTTTCAGCTGAAAGTGGAGAGAAAGGTCCTTGTTTAAGAACTTCAACCATTCTTTGTCCACGCTCTAGTTGCTTACGAGAAACTTCATCAAGATCAGATGCAAACTGAGCAAATGCTTGAAGTTCACGGAATGATGCAAGATCAAGACGTAAAGTACCAGCAACTTGCTTAGTAGCTTTAATCTGAGCAGCACCACCAACACGTGAAACTGAAAGACCAACATTAATCGCTGGACGAACACCAGAGTTAAATAAATCAGTCTCTAAGAAGATTTGACCATCAGTAATAGAGATAACATTAGTTGGAATATATGCCGCAACATCACCAGCTTGTGTTTCAATAATAGGAAGAGCAGTTAAAGAACCAGCTCCATTTTCATCAGACATTTTAGCAGCACGCTCAAGTAGACGAGAGTGTACATAGAAAACATCACCAGGGTATGCTTCACGACCCGGAGGACGACGAAGGATTAGTGACATTTCACGGTATGCAACTGCATGTTTTGATAAATCATCATATACAATTAGACCATGTCTAGCATTATCACGGAAGTATTCACCCATAGTAACACCAGTATATGGAGCTAAGAATTGAAGTGCAGCAGCTTCAGCAGCAGTTGCAGATACAATAATTGTATATTCTAATGCACCATGTTCTTCTAAACGACGAACAATTTGAGCTACAGTAGATTCTTTTTGACCGATTGCTACGTATACACAAACAACACCATTACCTTTTTGGTTAATGATAGCATCTATTGCAACTGTAGTTTTACCAGTTTGTCTGTCACCAATGATAAGCTCACGTTGACCACGACCAATTGGCACAAGAGCATCAATTGCTTTAATACCAGTTGCTAAAGGCTCATGAACAGATTTTCTATCCATGATTCCAGGTGCTTTTTCTTCTACGAAACGAGTTTCAGTAGCTTCAATTGGACCTTTACCATCAATAGGCTCACCAAGTGAATTTACAACACGACCTAGTAAAGCATCACCAACTGGTACACTAAGAAGTTTACCAAGTCTTTTAACTGACATACCTTCACGAAGTTTGTCACCAGAACCAAGAATAACAACACCAACGCTGCTCTCTTCAAGATTCATTACTAGACCTTGAGTTCCATCTTCGAACTCTACCATTTCACCAGCCATAACATTGCTAAGTCCGTAAACTTGTGCAACACCATCAGCATAAGAAACAATTTTACCTGTTTCATTAATATCAACACTTAGTTCAAAGTTGTCAATACGTTCTTTAATTATTGAGCTGATTTCATCAGCTTGAATTTTTGCTACCACTATTGTTCTCCTCTTATGAAGTTAAATTGCTTTAATTATATGTTCTATAATTTGACTATCAATTCTATCTTTAGAAAAATTAATCTCTATACCAAGACCATCTACTTCTACTTTTATACCATTAAAATCATTTTTAACAAACTTCAATGAAATTGTAGAATCAAATTTTTTATTTAAACCATCACTTAGTTCCGTAATTACTTTAGCATCAATATCACTGTTGCTATATATAATACCGTCATAAGTTTTTGTTGAAAGTGCTATGTCTTTTTTCAACTCTCTTGCCAATGCAGGAATTATATTAAGACGGTTATTTTCAACCATTAGTTTAATTAAATTATTAATCTTATCTGACTCTGCAGACTTAACAGCGTCTAAAAGAATGTCAGATTTACTCTGTGCACTTACATGTGGATTAACAATGATACTAGCAAATCTATCATCACTAAATGAATCAGCCACTCCAGAAAATACTTCTGTAATAGCTTTCATAGATTCTAAATCAGATCCAGACTTTAAAGCTTTAATGTATTTTTTTGCAATTAGTTCTTCCATTATTAAGCAACCTTTTTCAAAATAACATTTGCCATAGCTTCTTTATCAAAGTTTTCTGCACTTTGAGCTAAAGTCTCTGTAAGTACTTCTTCAACAACATTGCGAACCATTTTACGTTGTGCAAAATCTCTACTTGTCGCACTCTGTTTAGAGAGTGTTTCTAAGTCCGAGTCACACTGAGTCATAATATTGTCATTGATTATTTTATTCTCTTTTTTTGATGATACCGCTAACTCTTCTGCAAACTTCTCTGCAGTTGAAATCTTAGCGAGAGCCTCTTTCTTAAGAGCAACTGATTCGTCTAATCTATCTTGAACTTTTTTCAATTCATCAGCAATGTCCTGACTTCTTGAAGCAAAATAGTTTTTTACAGGTTCACCCACTAGATACCAAACAAGCCCAGCAAAAAGCAAAAAGTTTACTGTACGCTGTACAATATCAGTCTCACCATGCCCTGCTTCAGATGCAAATGCACAAGTTGATATCATTAGCGTTATTACTAAAATTCTACTCACATTACACCCTTATATTTGACTAAATTTAGCTTTAACAGCTTCTTTAAATACTGGAACTTGTGACATTAAGTCAGAAGTCAACTCATCTTTAGATTTGGCAAGTGACTGCTCAAACTCTAAATATTCACTAGCAAGTTCAGCGCGTTTTGCTTCTAACTTACTCTCAGCTAATTCCTTAGCATCCGCAATAACTTTTTCTCTTAGGGCCGCAGCTTCTAGTTTAGCATTCATAACTATTGATTCGGCTTTTTCGTTAAGAGCATTGATTTCATCATCATTTGAACCTACTTTCTCTAGGTCTTTCTTGATGTCTTCATCACGTTTACTCATAAAACCGAATAATGGGTTATATAGCCAACTATTTAGAACGGCTATAAGCGAAACAAATACAACAAATGTAACCAAGAGTAGTATTGG
>JAYEJR010000024.1:0-3526 GCA_034660715.1 Campylobacterota bacterium
ACGATTTTGAAACAGGTACCATATCGCTACTGAGAGATAATGATTTGGATTCATAAGTCCAGTCGGCGTTACAATACCGTGGCGATCAAAGTCTGGATCGTTTGCAAACGCTAAGTCATATTTATCTTTTAGGCTTACAAGTGAAGCCATAGCATAAGGAGATGAGCAGTCCATACGTACTTTTCCATCATGGTCACAAGACATGAAGCTAAACGTAGGATCTACTGTGTCATTGACTATATCAAGATCCAGTCCATAAACTTCGTTGATTTTTTTATAGACTTCTATACCTGAGCCACCAAGTGGATCAACTCCGACTTTTAAAGAACTCTCTTGGAGGAGTTTCATGTCTATGATATCTCCAAGGGATTCTACATAGGGAGTTATAAAGTCAGTTTGAGTGACTTTTAGTAAAGCATCTTTTTCGCTTATGGCATTTACACCCTCAAGAGAGTTTTTGATGTATTCGTTTGCAGCAGCTTCTATAACTGAAGTAGCATCTGTATCTGCTGGTCCACCATTTGGCGGGTTGTATTTAAAACCTCCATCTTGGGGAGGATTATGTGATGGTGTTATAACTACTCCATCACACTGCTCTTGACTTGTTTTGTTAGCTTCTATAACAGAGTATGAAAGGAGTGGTGTTGGAGTATAGCCATCATTCTCAGCAATTTCACACTCTATACCATTGGCACAAAAAACTCTAAGAGCTGTAAGTTGTGCAGGAGTGGAGAGTGCATGTGTATCTTTAGCTATAAGTAACTTTCCCTTGATAGCATTCGCTTTTCTATAATCACACAGGGCTTGAGAGATGGCAAGGATATGAGTTTCGTTAAAACTACTTTTTAGAGAACTTCCTCTATGTCCAGAAGTTCCAAATACTACTCTTTGTTCTGCAACACTTATATCAGGTATTAATCTATAGTAATTTTTGATAAGCTCTTCTACATTGATTAAATCCTCTGATTTCACTCTTTTTCCTGCATTTTTGTGTGCCATTATAAAACTCCATTATCTCTTAAAATATAGTGAAAATTATACCTAAAATTATTGTGAGAGGTATAGAGTAAATGATTACTTTTTAGACTATTTGAGAAAGGGTGGCTGTTTAAATATTATACATACAATGTCAAAAAAAGTAATGATTATGTTGTATCATACCCTCATGAAAAACAAATATCTTGTATTTACAGATTTGGATGGGACTCTACTAAATCATGATGATTATAGTTTTGCTCCAGCAAATGATGCCCTCAAATTTTTAGAATCAAATAAGATTCCTCTCATTTTAGCAACAAGCAAAACATTTTGTGAAGTAATAGAACTTCAAAAAACTTTAGGGATAAGAGAGCCATTTATAGTTGAAAATGGTGCAGGTATATTTATACCATCAGAGTGTGTTTTAGCAAAAGAATTGCCTTTTAAAGAGGAGTGGATTAAAGTTTCACAGGCACACTCTTACATCGAACTAAGACTTTTTTTCACACATATGAAAAGAGATTTTCCTATCAGAGGTTTTGGGGACATGAGTACTTTAGAGGTTATGGAGTTAACAGGACTTGATGAAAAGAGTGCTGTTAATGCTATGAAGCGAGACTTCACTGAACCTTTTATTTTAGAAGACATAACGCTACTTGAACAGTTAAGGTCAGAAGCAAATGTTGAGGGTCTTGATATCGTTAAGGGAGGAAGGTTCTTTCATCTAATCTCGTTAGATCAAGATAAGGCAAACGCCATGTTAAATCTAACACATATGTATGATGAATATCACAACATTTCTCATACAAAAATAGCTCTTGGAGATAGTGCAAATGACTTCACAATGCTAAAAAAAGCAGATATTGGGGTCCTTATCCCTCTTTATGACAACTCTTTTAGCCCTTTAGAAGCAAAGAGTGTAAAAAGAGCGGACTACCCAGGACCTAAGGGCTGGAATAGTGCTATAAAAGAGATATTTGATGAGTTATAAAAGTATAGCAAAAGAGATTTTCAGCGATGCACTTGAGGCCTCTTTACCTAAGAACTTTGTAGGAAAATATTGTCAGCTAGATGGAAATGTTTTAAGTGTTTGTTCTGATAACTATGACCTTGGTAAGTATAAGAACATATATGTTTTTGGTTCAGGAAAGGCCGCGTTTACAATGGCGGAGGAGCTTGAAAAGCTTCTTAAGCAAAAGATATACAAAGGGCTAGTAGTCGCTCCAGAGTATAGAAATGGCTTAGAAAGGATAGAACTTTGTGTAGGAAGCCATCCTCTACCAACGCAGAAAAGTTTTGACTCAACCACAAAACTTTTAGAGATGATGAGAGAGTGTGATGAGGATGATCTTTTTATCTACTTACTCTCAGGTGGAAGCTCAGCCCTTATAGAACTTCCAATAGAGCCTATTAGCTTAGAAGATATGCAAGAGACAACAGGATTTATGCTTCATAATGCTCTGGATATTCATGAGATAAACACAGTGAGAAAACATCTCTCACAAATAAAAGGTGGCCGTTTAGCTCAAGTTTGTAAGGCACAAGGAGTTGTTCTTGTTATTTCAGACATTATAGATAATGACCTTTACTCTATAGGTTCAGCTCCACTTTATGGAGATCGAACGACTTACCAAGATGCAAAAGATATTTTAGAAAAAAAAGATATTTTTTACTCTATGCCCTCAAGTGTTCAAGAGGTTCTCGAAAAGGGGATAAGCTCTCTTATAGATGAAACACCAACAAATGAAAAAGAGAATATTAAACACTACATAATTGCTTCAAATACTTTAGCTTTAGATGCAGCACAAAAGAGTGCAATAGCAAAAGGACTTAAGGTTGAGAAGGTTAATGAGCCGATGGAAGGAGATGTTTCACTTATGGTTGATAAGATGATTAAGCATATAGATAGCTCTTCACATCAGTGCATACTTTTTGGGGGAGAGTGCACTGTAAATGTAGATGGTGATGGCCAAGGCGGACGTAATCAACATGCAGTAGCCCTCATGCTTCAAAAGATATACACAGAAAAACTAGATATGACTTTTTTATCAGCTTCTACTGATGGCATAGATGGAAACTCAGATGCAGCAGGGGCAGTAATAGATGCACAAAGTTACATAGAGAGTAGAGAGTTGGATAAAAAGATAGAGAACTTTGATAGTTACAATCTTTTTAAAGGGATGAACTCTTTAGTAATGAGTGGTGCCAGTGGTACTAACGTCATAGATATAGCGATACTAATAAAAGGAGAGTAAGATGGCAGATTTTTTTCAAAATGGGGTTATAACGACACTCCAAAATGTAGGTGGACGCTCTTTAGAGAGTATGGAAGAGGATTTGGTAAAGTTTGCTAAACGTAGAAATATGGTACTACTACTTCCAGCACTCTACTCGGAGTTTGAAACGCCAGCGATGCAGACGATAATTGACGAACTAAAAGATGTTACCTATCTTCATAAGATTATACTCGGACTTGATAGAGCGACTGAAGAGCAGTTTTTAGAGGTAAAAGAGCGCATGAGTGTGCTCAAGTGCGATGTAGAAGTTT
>JAYEJR010000025.1:0-3524 GCA_034660715.1 Campylobacterota bacterium
GATTCATAGTATATTAGTGCATCATGATTAGCAGGAGTGCTACCATCTACAAACTTTTGTCTTTGTCCGTAAGTTCGGCCATATATAAAGCTTTTGTCTATATTGAGTACCTGACCAGTAAATAGTTTTGGTGAACCTGGATTTGCCATCCATGAAGTAGAGGTATTAATATCTACAAGTTTCAAGTTTACAGGGTTGAGGGATACATTATTTACTCTATCTATATTTAGATGGACTCTAGCATTTCCTTGACCATTGCTAAACTGTAATGGTGATATCCACTCTTGCATTACATTATCTCCGACAACTGCATTTAGGTTTTTTGTTGGAGTGTAGAGTGCAGTTGAAGCGTTGTCTTCAGAGTATAAACTTAGACTAGCGTTTGCAGTTGAGTTTATAGTAGCGTCTAAAAAGAGGTCGAACGTAGTATTTAGTTTAAGGCCATTTACCCTTGGAGCATTTACTTCATCAACATCAGGGAAACAAGTTTTAGTATAGTTTTGCGTTGTAGCTCCATCTTTATTTTTAGCAACAATTGTATAAAAAATATTTGCCGACATTAAGGGAGTCGTAAAGCTAGTGTTAGAAGTGTTTATATCATGCATATAGAGCCAATCTTTTGTTGTCGTAGCGTTGTATTCCGCAGTTGTAATAAATTGATAAGGAACAAATAGCAAAAGGTTTTGTCGCGAAATATCACTCTGATCATAAATAAATACTGTAGATTGTATATATCTTAATGTATCAGTTGTGTCATCTGCATCAACTAACGCATATTCACTTCCGGGAACTTCGCTTATATTTATATCGAGTATACCCGTTTCAGAAAACTTGATAGTGGCATTAAGTTCTCCATTTATAAAGTTTGCATTTTGAAGTGTGAAAACACCTGCTTGAGGACACGTAGAGACATCAGTCACTCCTGTATCAACTCGCATCTGCGCTAATTCAGATGAAGTTGGTACGTAAAAGTTTGAAACTGTAGAAATTGTAGCTGTTGATACGTCATATCCATTCAAACCTTGAACTATTGTATGAGAACCTGAAGTAATGGAATCATTATTTTCATCTATGGCTTTTATTAAAAGATTAAAGTCTTCAGCTGCTCTTTTATATTGATTTTCTCCAAATACTTTAAATGTATGTGGCCTGATGGCAAAGTTGTCACTAGAGTGACAGACATGCCATGTTGGTGATCCATTTGTTTCTGTATCACAGTTATGCAAAGTGGTTTGTAAGCTACAGCTTGTCGTAGGGTAAAGATAATAAATACTTTCATTTACTGTTTCATTGTGCTCAAATGTTGCACAAAGTTTGAATCCAACGACAGCATCACTTTCAGCTTGGGTGACAGTAAAGTTAGAACTCGATGTAACATGAGAGGAGCTACCTGGATTAAAAATTATATGATTACTTATCGCTGTGTTTGAGTTTTTAGGGTATATCGCAACATCAACATCACCAAGACCTTCTTTAAGTTCGTATGCATCACTCTCTTTATTTAAACTTGCAAGGGAAAGATTAAAAGAATTATTTACAATCTTAGTAGAGATATTCCTATCGGATGGAGGCGTTGATACATTGTCTCTAAATGTATCCCATGCATCAAAAGGACCAGTTGTATAAGGAGTTGGGAGTGGTGGACACTCCCCAAAACCATCATCTTCTAAACCAGATGGGTCATACGTATAGGTTTGATTGTTGTTGAGAGTCATCCTTCCAACAGATGAAATTGCTCCTTGAAAAGAGCTATTGTTAGTGTTTGTTCCTGCATAAAATGTTCCTTGTGCAAGCACATAAGCCACCATATCGTAACCTGAACCTCCACCAGAAGAGGTCATTGTAAAATTACCTCCAATAAACACATAAGCATCAGAAGGCACACCGCTACCTTCATTGTAATTGAAGTCTAAATGATTATTATTAAGAGTCATATCACCATCTATATAAATAGTAACTGGACCTTCCATCCTAACGATAAGGTCGGCATTATTTGCCCAAGAACCAAAGTAGTAGTCTCCTTCAGTTAAAGTAAGAGTAATTCCACTAGCAGTTGAGACAAGGGAGTCGATACTCATAAAGGCTCTTTTGCTTGGATCGTTGTCGTAGTGTTGTGTAGCTTGAAGCCTTGTATCACCTATTAGCGATATATTAGGGTAGTTGGCTTCATATAGATTTCCACTTATATCTATAGATGTCGTGAGTGTTGAGGGTATGTTATCTGGTAGTATAGGCTCATCAATTATAAGTTCATCTACTGCACAAACATCAAGTTGTGCGACATTTTGATACTCATCAGTAGCAGAACATTTAACAGCACCATCAACATCGTCTGCATAAATAGTATCAGCAGCAATAACCACATCACCGTTTGCAGGGTATATAACATCCCAAGTACTTAAGGCACTAGGGAAAATACCACACTCCTCATACTCTGGATCAGGATGAGTGACAGGTTCAGTGCCTTGAACATCAGAACACTTACTCACTTTAGCTTTTCGAAGTAGGCCATCTTTTTCATAGGTGGCATAAAGATCTAAACTTGTAAAAACTCCAATGTCAAAGCGTGCTTGAGTCCAAGTGTCTACAATTTGGTTTGAGGACAAGTCGTTCAAAATGTACTCGGTAGTATCCCCTAAAAAGCCAAAAGGCCCCATCTCAATATTGCTTTTACCATCGCAAGACCCATCAACTGCATCAGTTCCACAGTCACTTTCCCACTCAAATCCTAGTCCCGTTTCGTCAACATAAAATTTAACGTCTTCAAGTGTTTGATCGGATATATTTTTGATTGGTATGGAGGTTTTAGTATAGCGGATAAAACCTTCCTGCTCAATTCCGGTGTAGCATATGTCATCTGCTAAGAGTTGACCTTGAGGGAGGATAAACAGTAAAGATAAGAATAGTGTTAAGTTCTGAAAAAAATGTTTCATAAGAGACTCCTTAAAGTTAATATGAACTGCACTAAACAACAGGGCTCAGTCACAATTATTACTCGTTTGTCTACATTATCCGCCGAATTAGCTTATATGATTCTTAAATCAGGTGATTTTAGATAAAAAAGCGATAAATATTTAAATATATTGAAATCTATTTTTTAATAAATGATGATATTTTTTCAGCCACTCCATACTTTTGATTATCGGAAATGATGATTTGAGCGGCTCTGTTTGTGTCTGTATTAAAAACAATAGGGGCTATGAAGTTTACTATCGAGTCTTCTATTGGCGTTTGGATGAGGACTATGTTTAGTATAAGCAGGTTTGCATTTTCATCGATACTAAGGAGTTCTTTTGTTTGGTCTGGAACTTCAAAGTCGTACTCTCTTAGAACAAAGGGGTTTATCATTGTAAATGAGATATGCTCATCTGTTGAAGATTGCATTTTCATAAAAATGTCGTCTATCTTATGAAGCTCAACTGCTTTAATATCTTCAAATCCTAAAAGTGGGTGTACTATGTCAAATGTCATATTTATGCCTTTGTATCTTATGTAGAGATTATCAAAGCATCATTTGTGCCTAC
>JAYEJR010000026.1:0-3511 GCA_034660715.1 Campylobacterota bacterium
CAGGAGACATTTTTTGTAGAGGCTCAAAACTGTTGAGTGCATTGTCAAACATTTTGACTATATTTGTCTTGATGGTGTTTGTAGTCTCTTCGTCTCGCTCTTGGTTGGGATTAAAAATCCCAGCTATTTCGTGTGCTAGTTTTGTGACAGGTGTTCCTGGAGCATCTTCTTGTAACTCTTGCAAAAATGAATCTATCAAAGGTTGAGCCGTTTTCATAAAAGAGTCTATCTCTTTTTGGTCTTGTGCATCTATGCCGTTACCTTTCATAGAGAAGTTAAAAGACTGCATAGATGAGAATGTCATAGAGGTGCTAGAGCCGTTCTCATCTGTAGTTTTTCTAAAAGATGATGAGTTTTCGTTCGCAAAGTCCATTTTGATAACATCACCACTTGAGGTTCGCATGGCTATGTTGAGGTCGTGTGCACGATAAGTATCGAGTCCGTAAGATGTATTCATTCTGTTTTCTCCAATTGCTATATTTATATCGACAATTAGAAAAAAATATTAACTGTTTATTTAACCCAAATAATTCCATAGTTTTATTGTAAGCTTTTCTCAAGACTTCTAACAACATCCGCTTTTTTGATACGAACGACCACTTTGGCGCTTTTTGTAGCTTTGTCATACTCTTTTTGGACAACCTCGGCTCCGACAAGTGTTCCGCCGATGAGTTTGCCTACTTTGTCAGCTTCCATCTCTCCTAAGTCCATTTTAGTGAGCGACGTGATGTCTGCTCCCTTTACAACCTCAAGAAGATTTCTCTGTGCTAGAAGCGTTGCAGATGAGAAGGCTTTGTATCTGCTCTGTCCCTCTTCTGAATATCCCTCAGCTTGAAAGTATCCACTTGCTTTCTCGTCGTTTTCTTGTTGTTTTAAAAGAGTGTCAATCTTGCTTTTCATCTCCTCTTGGTCTATCTCAAAACTCGCTTGCACACTACAACTAAACTGATAGTTAGGAGAGACTTTGACATCTTCACTCTTCTCTTTGAGTTTTGCAACGCCTAAAGAAGCGGTTGTAAGACGAGAGCGGTTTGACTTGCTTATTTTTCCATTTGTATCTGAAGTAGAGCTGTTGAAGTTACTAAAGACAACCGTTCCAGCTTTTTCCATCGCTTCTATCTTTGCATTTTGAAGGGCTTTTGAACAAGCCGACTTTTTACTCTCAGCTACTGAAAGACCCTTTCCTGTATACTCTTGTGCAGTAAGTAGTGTAGTAGTTAGTAGCGCTAGTGTTATTATTTTTGTTTTCATTTGATTTCCCTTTTTATAATTGATAGGCTTTTTTATAAGCACTCATTCTTTTTTTGACCCTTTTGAGGTAGTGTTTTGGTTCGTCAAAACGTAGGTTGCCCATAAGGTGGTTGTAGACTTCATCCGGAGTCATGGCGTTTATGAGTGGAGCTGCTCTGTTCATATTGTACTTTCTCGTATATGCCCATGCGATGTTTCCTGCACCAGTGTTATAAGCGGCGATGGCACAGTAGAGACGACTCTCTGGGTTTTTAATCTTTTTGAGGTATCTGTAGTAGAGTATGTGAAGATAAGAAGTTCCCATCTCTATGTTATTACCTCCGTTATAAAGGTATGTAGCACTTGGCATCCCTTTTTTCTTGTAGAGAAACTGATGTATGTCTCGACCTGCTGAAGTAGGAACTATCTGCATAAGTCCAAATGCGGGTATGTGCGACTTTGCAAATGGGTTGAAGTCGCTCTCTGTTTGCATGATGGCAAAGACAAGAGGCACAGGGATATCGAACCTTTTTGCATTTTTGAGTACATCCTCTTTGTAGACTTCAGCCCGTTTGAGTCTTGTGTTTGATGGAAGAGGTACAGTGAGTTTGTAGACATTTTGGTGACCGTAGTTCGATTTACTTACTACGATATTGTTCTCTTTGATGACTTTTTTAGCATAGTTTTTTACGTCTTTTTTTGTAGGTTTCTTCTTAAAGATGACAGTCTCCAAGATGGGTTTTGAGTCAACTTTTGAGGATTTAACTTCACTGTTCTTTGAGAGTTCTGCTATTCGTTTTTGGAGTGGGTCAGTCTTTACAACCTCTTTAGTATCTTTAGTCACGGCATAAGCAAGTCTTTTGGTGAGCTTCTCTTGGGCGGCTTTTGCATTGTCTGCGATGACTTCAACAACTACGACATTTTTCTCAAAATCAACTTTAGAGCGTGACTTTTTATCATCAGAGTAGCTAACCCACTCTTTTTTTGTAGAGAGTTTTGGATCACTCCAGTACTCTCCCAGCTCTTTTTTATAAGCGGAAAACTCTTTTTCTAAACTCTCTTTATAGTTTTTATACTCGCTTTGTTGGTTTGACTTATAAGAAGCAAACTCTGCTTCCATTTTTGCCATCTCTTCTTCTGGGGTGAGGGCTTGAATAGATATGGCAAAAAGTATTGATAAAAAAAATATTTTAAGTAATTTCATAATTTACTGCTTTATCATTAAAGTATATATACTGTTATCATCAGAAACAGAGAAGTTCATCATACTTAGGCTGGGTAAAATGTATGGTATAAAATTACCTTGGTAATTACTAGATCTAAATGGTATAGAGAGGTTGACATATCGTAAGTCCCCATCTTTCATAACCTTTACTTCGGCTTCGGAGCTTTGTAGAGTTATATTGTTCAACTTAATCTTGTACGAACCGCTTCCATTACCTGCATCGTAAGGTGCAGCATTTAAAATTATATTTACAGTGTCACCTTTTATCGAATCAGGTATGATTAGTTTAGCATTTATTGTCAAGCGTGTTTCTGTGTACGACTCCATGCTTTGTTCTATTTTTTTAAGAACTTTTGTATTAAAAATCAGTCCAGATTTACTTGCTGATATATTTAATAGTTTTTTAGGTTTTGTACTCTTTTTTTGTTTCATGGAAATCTTAATAGCATTAGTTGGGGGTACATATCCAATGTGTGTTGTGTAAACACCATTTTCATCAGAAACAGAGAAGTTCATCCTACTTAGATTGAATAAAATGTGCGGTATAAAATTACCTTGGTAATTACTAGATCTAAATGGTATAGAGAGGTTGACATATCGTAAGTCTCCGTCTTTAATGACATTGACTTCTGCCTCGGAGCTTTTTAGAGTTATGTTGTTTAGCTTGATCTTGTACGAACCGCCCCCATTACCTGCATCATAAGGTGCAGCATTAAGAATTATATTTACAGTCTCACCTTTTACTGAATCAGGTATGATTAGTTTAGTATTTAGAATCATATGTGTAGTATGAGTTGCTTGTATATTCTCTGTTATGATTTGTTCTATCTTTTTAAGAGCTTTACTACTGAAAGTAAAGCCTGATCCACTATTTTCTATAGTAAATTCTTTATACTTATTCATGACAAGGAGAGAAGCCTTAGAATTAAAAAGATTGTTTACAGATGTGTTTATAGTTGCTATATTGGCGATAAGAGATTTAGTGTCTGTTTCAACAGAAAAACTCATCTTTTTAAGGTTAGATAAAATGTGCGGTGTAAAATTACCTTTATAGTC
>JAYEJR010000027.1:0-16387 GCA_034660715.1 Campylobacterota bacterium
ATTAGTCTCTTCGCACTTTTTTTATCTTCTGAACAAATTAAATCATACAAAATAAAGCATCAAAAAGAGGAAGAAGTTTTACATAAAAAACATGAAAACCAAGATGCAATTATCTCTAAAATTGGTGAAGATATTTACGATATAACAAAAGAAAATCTCAACTCTTCAAATATAGCAAAATCAGAAAATCAACTTCTAGCTATAACTACAAACCTCATTGACTTTTTAAGAATTAAGTCCAATAAAGTCATCATAGATAACCAAAAACTAAAACTTTCTAATTTACTCAATGATGTTTCTGGAACACTTAAGGTAAATACAAAAGGGAAAGAGTTTGAACTTATTTATGACATCGAAAGTGGTATTGCCAAAGAGTTAAACTCTGACACTTTAAATATGAGTAAAGTTCTTGTAAATGTTCTTCTCTATTGTGTTGAAAATGACACCAATCAACTTACTCTTCATATTACTAAAACAAGTTTAAAGTCAAAGGATGACCAGCTTTCTTTTACTATAAGTAGTGATTTAAAAATAGATGCAGAAAGTGAAATGGACATCTTTAGTTCAAACTATAATGATAATACAGAAGAGTATGATAGTCTTGGTCTATTTATAGCAAAAGAGCTTTCAAAATTAATGAAAGGGGACTTGATTGCAAGAAATGATGAAAATAAAAATCTTGAATTTGTTTTTAGTATTCCTTATTTTCAAGAAAAACCAGAATCTACTGATGATAAGTTCTCTCAAACAAGAAAATTAAAAGCAAAAAATATTTTAATAATCGACTCTTCTTCAAAGGCTGCTGCTAACATTGAAACTATACTAGCAAACCTTGGTCATGATGTAAAAGTTATAGATAAAAAAGAGTATATCTCTTATTTTGAATATTTTGATATATATGACATCATTGTCCTAGATGAAAAGCTTTTTACAAATAAAACAGTAGCTCAACTTGAAAATACCAATAGCAAAATTATTGCTACCTCGAACCTCTTTGAAATAGAAGAAGAGTTCCCCAACTCAGTTATTGCAGATGCAAAAATATCAAAGCCACTAACACTTTGGCAAATTACAAATGTCCTTAATCAACTGTTTCTTAATATTCATGATACTTCTAAAATCACAAAAAATGGAATTGTGAACTCTGGAACTGCTATTGTGCATAGAAATTCTTTTCAAAATACACGAAACATTGCATTAAATAGCTTTTCGAAGTTCAAAAACAAAAAAGTGCTTTTAGTCGAAGATAATAATATAAATCAAAAAGTTTTTGCTGGAATGTTAGGTAAATCACAAATGCAGATATCTATAGCCAAACATGGTAAAGAAGCACTTAAGATTTTAGCTTTAGATAAAGATTTTGACATTATATTTATGGATATAAATATGCCTGTAATGGATGGTTACACAGCTTCTATTAAAATTAGAGAATCAAAAGAATTGGATTCTATTCCTATCATTGCTCTTAGTGCCTTAACATCAAGTGATGAAATTGCAAAAATGTTTACCTCTGGAATGAATGGCTATATGGCTAAACCTTTACAAAAAGAGAAACTATACACGGTATTTTCTATTTTTATTGAAAACCCTCACCATGTAGATGAAAAAGAACTTACACACGAAAATCAAAGTGAGATAGAGCTTGATGGCTTAAATATTTCACTAGGTATTTCTAAGTCAAGTTCTAGTGAGGTTTTTTATAAAGAAATTCTTACTGAATTTAGAGATGCGTACGGAGAGACAGACAAAGTATTTCAAAAGCTTGTTGGTGATTTTAGATATGAACAACTACGTATATTATGTGTTGACATTAAAGGGCTAACTGGTTCAATAGGTGCTGAAAAACTGCACCTAATTGTGACGGATATGCTTAAGAAACTCTCTTTGAAAAAACATGATTATATACCTGAACTTGTAAAACAATATAGTAAAGAATTACTTCTAATTAATAACTCAATTAATAAATATCTTAGTTGATTTAATTTTTTATTAGCTGTTTTTGAGTATAATCCAAACAATTATAATAAGGAAATTTACACGATGAGTTTTTTAAAAGAGTACGATAGCGAAGTTTTTGATTTATGTGAAAAAGAGTTAGAGAGACAAACAGATCATTTAGAGATGATAGCCTCTGAAAACTTTACACTTCCAGCAGTTATGGAAGCTATGGGATCAGTATTTACAAATAAGTATGCGGAAGGTTACCCAGCTAAACGCTACTATGGCGGTTGTGAGTATGCTGATGGTGTTGAGCAGTTAGCTATAGATAGAGCTTGTGAACTTTTTGGATGTAACTTTGCAAATGTGCAACCACACTCTGGAAGTCAAGCAAACGGTGCAGTTTATGCAGCCCTTCTCAAAGCTGGTGATAAAATACTAGGTATGGATCTAAGCCATGGTGGTCACTTAACACACGGTTCTAAACCATCTTTTTCAGGTAAAAACTACTCTCCATTTTACTATGGTGTTGAGTTAGATGGTCGTATAAACTACGATAGAGTTATGGATATAGCTCAAATAGTAAAACCTAAAATCATCGTATGTGGTGCTTCTGCTTATGCTCGTGAAATTGATTTCAAAAAATTCCGCGAAATTGCTGACGCAGTAGGAGCAATTTTATTTGCTGATATCGCGCACATTGCTGGTTTAGTTGCAGCGGGTGAGCACCCTAGCCCATTCCCTTATGCAGATGTTGTTACTACAACTACACACAAGACTCTTGCTGGTCCTCGTGGTGGTATGATTATGACTAACGATGAAGATTTAGCAAAGAAACTCAACTCTGCAATTTTCCCAGCACTTCAAGGTGGACCACTTGTTCATGTTATTGCTGCAAAAGCAGTAGGTTTCAAGTATAACTTATCTCCTGAGTGGAAAGAGTATGCTAAACAAGTAAAAGCAAATGCTAAAATTCTTGGTGAGGTTATGGTTAAACGTGGCTACGATGTTGTTTCTGGTGGTACTGATAATCACCTAATCCTTGTATCTTTTGTAGGTAAAGAAATCTCAGGAAAAGATGCTGATGCAGCACTTGGAAATGCAGGTATAACTATTAACAAAAACACTGTTCCAGGTGAGACAAGAAGTCCATTTGTAACATCAGGTATTCGTGTTGGTTCCGCTGCTCTTACTTCTCGTGGTATGAAAGCCAAAGAGTTTGAGTTTATTGCAAATAAAATGGCTGATGTTTTAGATGATATTAACAACACTGAGCTTCAAGTATCAATCAAAGCAGAGCTAAAAACTCTAGCTCAAGATTTTGTAATCTATAATCAACCAACATACTAAAGGAAACTTATATATGACTTCTATGGATCTTAAACTTATTAAAATAGTGAGTGACCACTACTGGGTAAAAAAAGATTCCGTAGTTGACAAACTAAGTTTTAAAGGAAGAACATTTTACAACAAATTTGAAAGAGTAAATGCCGTTCTTTCTCAGTCAATAATTAACCAACATATCAAGGGTGATATTACAGTTGCCCACTCTATTGTTAACAAACACAATAAAGTAGAAAATATTGTAATTGACTATAATGGTCGTGACCCTGAACGTTTTTACCATAAAACACAGCTTCTTCTTCGTGAAGAAGGATATATTAACTTTACTGCATACAAAACAAAAACTGAGGGTCACCTTCATGTTTACATCCATAAAGGTCATACTACTTTAGCAGAAGCGATTCAGCTAGGAAAGATGATAAGTATGAAACTCGCGAGTAAACAACCAAAGCAATGGAGAATGTTTCCAAACGCCGACATGCCTGATGAGTATAATATACTTACTCTTCCTTATGAAGTATATGCAAAAGAACGTGGAGCTTCGTGGTCGAAGCACATGTAAACAAAGGAGAACTTATGCAAGAAAAAAATGAACTCAATGATATTATTTTAAACAAAGGTGGAGCTGCTTCATCTAATAAAAAAGTGATTCTAGCTGTAGCAACATTAGGGGTAATTTTAATCATTGTTGTTATGTTAATGAACTCACTTACATCTAGTGGAACTGATAACTTACCTCAAGCTATTTTACCTCCTGAGCCACAAGTAAAGGTTACCCAAGAAGAGATTCAAGAACCACTTTTTGAAGAGATTGAAGTTGTTGAAGAAGAGAGTAGTTCTGATGCTGATTTAGATTTAATCGCCCAGAAATTAAAACAAGAAAGTTTTGAAGAAGAACTTACAGTAGAAACACCGGTTGTAAAACCTAAAAAGATAAGTAAACCTATTAAAGAGACTAAGCAAGTTCAGAAAAAAACTTCTATTCCTAAAGTTGCAGTTGCAACAACTGGTTCTTACTATATTCAAGTTGGCTCTTTTTCAAAATATCAGCCAAATAAAAAGTTTTTAAACTCTATTACTAAACTTGGATACAGCTATAAATACCATAAAGTTTCAAACTTAAATAAAGTACTTGTTGGACCATTTAAAACATCAAACGAGGCTAAAAGTGCAAGACGTACTCTTCGTTCAAAAGTAGAGCCGGGAGCTTTTTTAGTTAAACTATGATTTATTCAAAGCAATTTACACTTGATCAACTAGCACCTATTGCTGTTTACTCTAAACTTAAGGATCTTTTTAAAGATGAGATAACTTATCTTTTTGAGAGTGCTGGACAGTCTGAAGGAAACTACAGTTTTATCTGTATAGGTGCACGTGAACGTCTCCAGTACATCAATGAAACTACACTTTATACAGATAGTGATGGTGTCCAACATAAAAAAGAAGAAAACCCTTTCACATTTCTAAAAAATTACTATTCAAGCATAGATACTACTGTTTATAAAGAGGCAACAAAAAAACTAAAGGTTGGTTATGTTGACGGATTTATAGGCTATATAGGCTATGACATGGTAAAAGTATTTGAGCCAAAACTTGGTTCAAGTATGGATAACCTTCAAGATAAACTAAAGACTCCAGACTTAGACCTTATGCTTCCTAAGTTGATTTTAGTTTACTCACATAAAGATCATAAAATAACTCTAGTATCAACTATTAAAGAGTATGAAGATAAATTTGAAATGATTCATGACGATTTAAAAGGGTCATACACATATAAACATAGAGTTCATAACATTGGAAATGACAAAGGTAGCTTTGCACACTCTAAAGAAAAATTCTTTGACATGATTGATAAATCAAAAGAGATGATTAAAAGTGGTGATGTTTTTCAAATCCTTATGACAAACCGTTTCACTAGAAATATAAAAGTTGATCCTTTTAGCTTTTATAGAATACTACGAACAAAAAACCCATCTCCATATATGTTTTTAATGGAGTATGATGATTTCAATATTGTTGGTTCTTCTCCTGAGGTTATGGTTAGACTAGAAAATGGAAAACTACTACTGCGTCCAATAGCAGGAACTCGTAAACGCGGCGAGACTAAAGAACAAGATAGAGAACTTGAACTAGATTTACTAGCAGATCCAAAAGAGTTAGCTGAACACCTAATGCTGATTGACTTAGGTCGTAATGATGTTGGTCGAGTTGCAAAAACTGGAACGGTTCAAGTAGAAGATATGATGCATATAGAACATTTTTCTCATGTAATGCATATCGTTACTGATGTTGTAGCTGAACTTGCTGATGACAAAGACATGTTTGATCTCTTTATGGCAACATTTACAGCTGGTACTATGACTGGTGCACCCAAAATACGTGCAATGGAGCTTATAGCTGAATATGAAGGTCTTAAACGCGGTTTTTATAGTGGTAGTGTTGGTTACTTTGGTTTTGATGGAAATATGGATACAGCTATTACTATTAGAACAGCAATGGTTAAGGAGAATCAAGTAATTCTTCAAGCTGGTGCAGGTATCGTAGCTGACTCAGTCAAAGAGTCTGAATACCAAGAAGTAGAAAACAAACTTGGTGCTCTCATCCACTCTCTTCACGACTTAGATAAAAAATAATTATTTCACTCAGTAAAGCTATAAACTTTCTGAGAGAAAACTTTAGCGACCTCTTTTCAAAGCAAGGAAATACAAATGAAACTTTTTTCTATCTTCGGTAATCCCGTCTCACACTCTCGTTCACCCCTTATGCATAACTCAGTATTTAAAGCTCTTGACTATAAAGCTTGTTATACAAGAACACATCTTTTAGATGGTAGTAAGTTAAAAGAGACTTTTTTTTCATTAGGGCTTAGTGGTGCGAATGTAACAGTTCCACATAAAGAGGCCGCATTTAAGGCTTGTGATGAAGTAAGAGGCTTTGCTAAAACTGTTGGTGTTGTGAACACACTTGTTAATGAAAATGGAAAACTTATAGGCTATAACACTGATGCCGATGGTTTTATGTATGCTATAAAAGAGTTTGCAGATGTTAAAAACATACTGGTTCTTGGTGCAGGTGGAACTGCAAAAGCACTTGTTTCAAGATTTTTACAAGATGATATCCAAGTTACTGTTATAAATCGCAGTGCATCACGGCTAGAGTACTTTAAAGAGTTAGCATGTACTTGCAGTACTTGGGAAAACTTTAAAGTAGAAAAATATGACTTAGTAGTAAACACAACTAGTGCGGGCCTTAAAGATGAAAACCTTCCCGCACCAGAAGAACTCATCGAGACTATTCTAGATAACAGTAGCTTTGTTGCAGATGCCATCTATGGAAAATTAACACCTTTTTTAAAGCTTGCTAAAAATAAAAATATCACTTTTAAAGATGGTGCAGATATGCTTCTAGGTCAAGGTGTTTTAGCTAATGAGCTTTTTGTTAACAGTGAACTTTCAAAAGAAAATATTCAAAAACATATGCAAGAGAGTTTTAAACTCTAATAATTTTACCTTGAGAAGCTAAACCCAATGGAGAACTTTGTAATATAATTATTATAGTCTATTAAACTCTCGCCGTATCCAGTAAAGAACTTTGTATATAAAAATATTCCGTCATATATTGGGTAGGAGTGTGTAGCGGTTAATGATCCATTAAGTGTTTTAAGATTTAAATTTGTATCCACTGAAATAAGATTTTTTCCATAAAAATATTTAAAACCTAACTTTGTGAGTCCAGTATAATCAATAATATCTGGGTTATCATTTAAGTCTTCTCCAAAATAGGGAATCCAAACTCTTGCGTTTAATAGAAAGTTCTCATACTGACTCTCAAAATCTAAGTACATATAATTAATACTTCTTGAGCGGTTTTTCAGATAAGACTGAGCTGTGATATCTGCAGCTACTGCCACTGGAATATCCGTATCTTCAATATTTCCTTGTCCATTTGATATATGAGCTAAACCATAAGTAATGAACTTTAAATTGAATATAGAGCTATCTTCGATAGGAAACTTAACAAAAAACTCTGGATTATAATTTGTTTCTCTAAAGGGTGAAGACGAGGAGTATATCTGCCAAAATGCTTTATGTGAATAAGCAAGGTTATAGCTTTCATTTAAACCAAAAAGATTATTTCCAATGTTCCATTTTAAACTTATTTGAAGTTCTGCTTCTATATTCCTATAGTCGTCAGATACTACGTACTCATCATACTCGCCACTCCCAACTCCTATAGGTAAAATATAATTTGGTTTATGTGGTTTTAATCCAAAAACACTTTCTTTCCAGTTTTCCATAGACTCTTGTGTTTCTTTACCTTCAATAGTATGCGTCTCTATGCACGTAGTTTCATTCTCAGATGGTGCGGGATCCGCTATTAAGGATAGTGAGAAAAGTGCACTTAGGTAAAACTTGTTCATCTATACTTTCACTCTATCTTCTAGTGCTCGTGTTAATGACAAAAGATCAATGTTTTCCAGACTAACACCAGTTGGTACACCTTGAGCAATTTTAGAAAAGTTTACATTGTATCCACTCAACTTATCTTCAATATAAAGGATAACAGCATCATTAGATATAGATGGTGTTAAAGCAAAAAGGATCTCATTCACTCCACCATCAACGAGAGCTTCTAACTTAGCGATACTCAACTCTTCTAAAGAGTCTAAAACAAAGTACTTTCCATCAAAGAGACCATTCTCTTCAAGAAGTAAAATATCTTTTGCATTTTCAACCATGCATAAAAGTGTAGAATCTCTTCCATCATCAGTACAGATATAACAGAGTTCATCTTCGCTCATTCCACCACAGTCTCTACACTTTTTCAGACTTCCTAATGCATCTTCTATTGCATGTGATATTCTCATCCCAACAAAAGTATCATTCATTATCATATGATAAGCAAGTCGTGTTGCTGACTTTTTTCCAACTGTTGGTAACTCTTGGAGCGAATCAACAAGACGATTAAATTTTTCTAATGATCTATTCATTTATACTTCTTTCATATTTTTTGGCATCAAAATCCATAGTTTTAAATCTGACTTTAACTTTCCAGCACTACTCATAGCTTCATCACCATGACCTAAAAATAGGTCAGCTCTAACTGCACCCTTAATAGCCCCACCAGTATCTTGTGCGAAGACAATACGACTTACTTCCTTTTCATCAACAGCAGCATTAAGGTATAACATACTCCCAAGTGGAATATAGCGTCTATCTATAGCAATTGACCTTGATGCTTTAAGTTCTAAACCTAATGCACCTGTAGCTCCTTGATTTCTCTCTTTAAAGTAGACTAATGACTTGTTGTAGTTGAGTACTTCATCAACTCTCTTTGGATTATTTTTCAACCAAGCTTTAATACTTTGTAAAGAGACATCTTTTAACTCCAGTGCACCTATTTTTACTAAGTAACGGCCTATTGCCCTATATCTATGCCCATTTTGATTATCATAACCTATAAACATCGTAGTATTATCGTCTAAAGTAACTCTACCTGAGCCTTGTATCTCTAAAAAAAACTTATCAATTTTTGAATCACTATAACAGATGACATCTGCTTCGACATCTTTTCTTTTACTTTGAGCCCTGGTGTCATAGGGAACGACCCGATTACCTTCTAATTTTCCTCTTAGTCTATAGTTTTTAAGATCAGGATAGATAGAGCTCAAGTCTACAATAAGTAAATCCTTTGGTGTTTCATACACTGGATACTTGTATTTTTTGCTTTTACTTAAAGAGGCTTGTAGCTGTGCTTCATAGTAGCCTGTTAATAAGCCTTGAGTTTCAAATTCTTGAGTTGTTATCATATAAGGAGCGAAAGAAGAAGTTAAAAACTCTTTTGCACTGAGTATATTATTACTCTCTTCACATAATGAACCATATATTTTTTTCGCTTTTTTTGTTCTACAATTATTTTGAAATCCCTTAAGGACATCATCATAATTTTCATCTTGAAATGCGGGAAGTGAACTAAAATCACTTTTAAGAAGATAAGTTTTTGGCATGTTTTCAAAAATAATTTCAGGTTTTTCTAAAACAACTTCTGAGTCTCTTGAACAGCCATAAAAAAGTATAATAATAAATATAAAATAGAGGTTTAGTTTCATAAATATGATTATAGCATCTAAGTTATTTATTTTTAAACTACAAAAACGGTATAATTCCAAAAAATAATATATATGTGGATGTTCAATGGAAGAGTTAAGTTATTACGAAATACTAGAAGTTTCAAAAAGTGCAGATAAAACAACAATCAAAAAAGCGTACAGAGCTATGGCTAAAAAGTATCACCCAGATAAAAATCCAGGTGATGAAGAAGCGGAACACAAGTTCAAACTCTGTAACGAAGCATATCAATGTCTAAGTGATGAACAACAAAAGAGTGTTTATGACAGATATGGTAAAGAGGGACTCCAAGGTATGGGTGGTGGCGGTGGCCGTCGTTCTTCTGGTGGTTTTGATGACTTAGGATCTATGTTTGAAGAGATGTTTAGTGGAATGGGAGGTGGCGGTGGCCGTCGTCGCCAGAATCCAGCAGATATGGACAAGTATCCCCTTGATATGAATGTAGATATCAAACTTAGTTTCGATGAAGCAATTTTTGGTTGCGAAAAAGACATTAGTTTCAAATACAAAAAATCATGTAAAGATTGTAAAGGTACAGGAGCTAAAAACGGTAAGCTCTCTACTTGTAAACAGTGTGGTGGTCAAGGTCAAGTTGCAATGCAACAAGGTTTTATGACATTTACGCAAACATGTCCAGTTTGTCAAGGTGCAGGAACTGCAGCGACTGATTCATGTAAGTCGTGTCGTGGAAATGGTTATGAAGAGGTAAAAGAGAGTGTTAGTATCAAGATACCAAAAGGTGTAGATACAGGTAACCGTCTAAGAGTTTCAGGAAAAGGGAATATTGGAAAGAAAGGGAACCGTGGTGATCTTTATGTTACTTTTGATGTCCAACAAGATAAGCACTTCATTAGAGATGACAATGATGTTTATATAGAAATTCCAGTATTTTTCACACAAGCGATTACTGGTGAAACACTTACTATCCCATCTCTTAGAGGTGAGTTAGAGTTAAAACTCGCAGTTGGTACACGAGATAAGCAGCGTTTTACATTTAGAGATGAAGGTATAGATGATGTTCATGGACATGGAAAAGGTAGCTTAATAGCTATAGTAAATATCCAATACCCATCAAAACTTAATGATGAACAAGAGGAGCTACTTTCTCAACTTCAAGACTCTTTTGGAATCGAATCAAAACCACATGAAAATGTTTTAGCTTCTGCTATAGACAAAATGAAAGGCTGGTTTAAATAATCAGCTTTAAACTCTCGTTTTTAATTCTTCTCCTCACTATCCCTTTTTTAAGTTCAGAGATATACTACGGTATACCTCTTTGGGTTTATGCTTCTCTTGGTGCAACTACCCTTTATGCCATAATCCTTATCTTCATCATAGAAAAAAGATGGAAGAACTTAAAAAATGACTAACACTGCCCTACTCTCAGAATCTGGTATTTGGTTTCTTCTACTTTATCTTTCATCGCTCATACTTATAGGTTTTGCAGGAAAATTTGCTTCAAAAGAAGAGAGTTTAAAAGACTTCTATCTTGGTGGGAAGGGTTTTGGTGTTGGAGTTCTTTTTCTAACGATGTATGCAACTCAGTATAGTGGGAATTCACTTATAGGTTTTGCTGGAAGTGCCTATAGAAATGGATGGTTCTTTCTCGTTGGTGTGACATTTATGATAGCTATAGTTGCAGGCTATTTACTCTATGCACCTAAGCTCTATCCTATAAGTAAAAAGCATGGGTTTATAACTGTTGGCGACTACATAAACTTTAGATACAAATACCAACCCCTTACATATACAGTTGTTGCTATCTCCATCTTTGCACTCTCAAACTATATGCTTACAAACCTCAAAGCTATTGGCTATATTATTGAGTATGTTACAGGTGGTGCGATTGGCTTTAGCGAGGGCATCATCTTTATGTCTATCATTATGGTTATATATGAAACACTTGGAGGGATGAGAAGTGTAGCTTGGACAGATACTATACAAGGTGTGTTACTCTTTGTTGGTGTTATTATTATCTTTAGTGTTGTGATGATTCATTATGGATCTCTTAATGACAATACAGCACTATTTTTACAAAATAAGCCTGACCTTTTTACTCCAGTCACTCTCAGTAACCAGATAACATGGATAAGTGTTTTAATCCTTATATTTTTTGGTATATCTGTTTACCCACAAGCTATACAAAGAATATATTCAGCAAAAAATGAGATAACACTTCGTCGCTCTTTAAGTCTAATGATTATTATGCCACTTTTAACTACTCTTCCTCTTATTATCATAGCTATCATAGGCTCAGCACACTTTCCTGAGCTTGATAAAACATCGAGTGAACAGATAATTTTACTAATGCTTAACAAGCTAACACATATCGAAGGTATGAGTATAGTTATAACTCTTTTTGTAGCAGCAGCTATTGCAGCTATTATGTCAACTGTAGATAGTGCTATGCTTGCTATCGCTTCATTATTTACACAAGATATTTATCATAAACGCCATCCAAATGCCTCACAAAAAAAGCTAACATATGTAGGTAAGATATTTTCTTGGTTTATCATGATACTAATGGTTATTTTAGCTATAAATCTTCCTTCAACTATATGGTGGCTGATTCAAATAAAGCTTGAAATACTTGTTCATATTGCACCTTCTATTATGTTAGGAGTTCATTATAAAGACTTATCTTCTAAAAGTATTATCTATGGCCTCTCTTTAGGAGCAATAATAACTCTTCTTTTTCTCTTAACACCCCTTCCATCTAAACCTTTTGGTTTTCATGCTGGTGTTATAGGGCTCTTTTTTAACTTTTTAACTATATACTTACATCATAACTTTATAAAAAAGGCTTATAAAAATGAATAGAGCTAACCTCAAAGAGAAACTATCAACACTCGCTCTTTCTATGTTTAGAAAAGACTTTTTTGGTATTTATCATGGTTCAATGTCAGCAAAGACAGAATCAAATAGATTTCTTATAAATACTAAAGAAGCAATTTTTGATGCACTAGAGGAGAAAAGCCTTATCGAGCTCTATTTCAAAAAAGATTACCGATGGAAGCAAGCAAGTATTGACTCAAATATTCATTTTAGTATCTACTCACAAATTAGTGAAGCTAAGTTTGTCTGTTTTAGTATGCCTCAATTTACAACTGCATACTCGTTACAACACGACTTTATAACTCCTAAAGACTACTTTGGACACAATGAACTAGGGACTATTTCCGTGGTAGACCCTAAAAAGTTTGAAGATTGGTATGACAGAGCTGATAGTGAAATTGCCTACTACTTTCAAACAAAAAAAACCAACATAATGGTTATACGTGGCTATGGTGTTTATGCATATAGTAGAGATATTCATGACATGGCAAAGAGACTTGCGATTTTAGAAAAAAGTTGTAGGCTTCTTATGCTTGATAACTCGCAAAGTAATTTCGACACAGAATAAACTTACATTTACAACTTCTTTATCAAGGTTTAATCCTAATTTACCTATTATTACACAAATATCAATAACTAAGGTTTTATACATATGATTACATGGATGCAAAGACACAAGAAGTGGCTTATAATTACTATTTGGATTTCAACTATCGCATTTGTTGGAGCTGGTTTTGTAGGTTGGGGACAGTATAGTTATGGAGACAAAGCTGGTGCAGTTGCAAAAGTAGGAAACTTAGAGATCACTCAGGGTGAACTTCAAAAAAGTTATTCTCGTCTTTATGCTCAGTACAACCAAATGTTTCAAGGAAACTTTGATGAAGAAAAAGCAAAACAGTTCGGTCTTGACAAACAAGCGCTAGATCAGTTAGTAGATCAAGCACTAGTTCTAAACTTAGCAGCATCATATGACTTAGAGATAAATGATCAAGAACTTATAGCAGCTCTTAGAACACAAGAGTACTTCTTTAAAGATGGCGTTTTTGATAAAGAGACATATAAACAAGTACTTTCTCAAAACAGACTTAGTACAAAAGAGTATGAGAGTGGACTTAAAAAAGATCTACTTATTCAAAAAGTATTTAAGCTTCTTCCAGTACAAGCAAGTGCTAGTGAGACAAATATACTTAATACTATCGCAAACATTGCTGATAAAATAAACTATAAGGTTTTATCAGAAGCTGATATCAAGATTGAAACTTCAGATGAACTTCTTAAGGCATTTTGGGAGACTCGTTCTGCTCAATATATGAGTGAAGTATCATATGATCTTAAATTCATCAAACAAGAGCCAGTAGTAGCAGCTTATGATGAAGCAAAAACTGCAACTTACTATGCAGACAATAAAACTCACTTTAAAGATAGTGAAGGAAAAATCCTTCCACTTGAGTCTGCAAAAGAGTTAGTAGCAAAAGAGCTTAATGCTAAAGCTACTAAAGACAAAGCACTAAGAACTTACATCTCTTACAAAAAAGGGAAACTTGATAGCAGTGTTGCGTTTAATACAGCAACTATTTCTACTTCAGCCAATCCATTTGATGTTGAGACACTAGAGAAAATATCTAAACTCTCAGTTGTATCTCCGTATATGAAACCTGTTTTAGTTAATGGTGTATACCATACATTTGAACTTGTTAAAACAAATCCATCAACTGTAAAAAGTTTTGAAGATGCAAAAGCAGAAGTTCTTGTAGCTTTTATAGCTCAAAACAAAAAAACAAAACTTCAAGAGTTAGCAAACAACTCACTTGCAACGTTTAGTGGTGCAACAACTGAGTTCATAACTGCTGATGATGCTGCAAAACTAACTGCTTTAGAAGCTACAGAAGCAAGTGAATTTTTACAAAAACTGTTTGTTAGTAAAAAGAAAAGATCTTACATAGTATTAAATTCTGGAAAAATCGTTCTTTACTACATTTTGGAACAAAAATTGCTTGAAAATTCAAATAATGACTTATCACAGTCACTAATAAAACTAAAAAGTGGTATCTTTAATGAAGCTCTTATAAAATCATTAAAAGAGAAGTACCAAACAGAGATATTTATCCAAGGACTCTAAATTGAGTAGAACTGTTTTAGCCATTGATATTGGCTCTACAAAAATCTGTGCCGTTATCGCTCAAATAGAGAATGATAATGCAATCGCAATAACTGGTGCTGGAACGACAAGAGCACAGGGCCTAAAACGCGGAAGCATTACTAACATAGAGTTAGCTTCTCGTAGCATCAAAACAGCTGTTGAAGATGCTAAACGTGTTTCAGGTAGTGATATAAACAGTGCTATAGTCTCAATGAGTGGAGCATATACTAAGAGTCTTAACTCCAACGGAATTGTAAACATTCAAAGTAAAGAGATTAGCTTTAAAGAGATAGAGCGTGTTATGCATACCTCTTTATACAATGCTAATATTCCTAATGAATATGAAGTACTTCATGCTCTTCCTTTTAACTTCAAAGTGGATGACCAAGACTTTATAGAAGATCCACTTGGAATGAATGCTTCACGTTTAGAAGTTGAAACACACATAATCACTACACAAAAGTCAAATCTTAACAATCTTAAAAAAGCTGTTCAAGGTGCTGGTGTTGACGTTGAAAACATAGTACTTAACTCTTATGCTTCTTCTATAGCAACTCTAAATGAAGATGAAAAAGAGCTTGGTGTAGCTGTGATAGATATGGGTGGAAATACAAGTAACATTGCTATACACTCTGGAAACTCTATAAGATATAATGAGTTCTTAGGTGTAGGTTCAAATCATGTAACAAGTGACCTTTCAATGGCACTTCATACACCACTTAATGTAGCAGACAATGTAAAACTAACATATAGTTCACTACTAAACCCTAGTAATGATTTAATAGAGATTCCAGTTATTGGTGATGTTGATACAACTCATGAAGTCTCTTTAGACGTAGTTCATAATGTTATCTTTGCTCGTGTTGAAGAGACTCTTATGATACTAGCTCAGTTTATTGAAAATAGTGGGCTTAAAGACCAGATAGGTGCGGGTGTTGTTCTAACTGGTGGTTTTTCAAATATGGAAGGTATCAGAGATTTAGCAATAGCGACTTTTGGTTCTATGCCTGTACGTTTAGCGAAACCTATCGAGACAGATGGTCTTTTTGACTCATTACGAGGAGCTGAGTATTCAAGTGCGATAGGACTTGTAATGTACTCAGCATTTGCTTATACTCCTTATGAGATTGATGCAAACAAACGTGTTAGACATACAAATGAAACACCTACTGAACAGAGTAGTGTAAACCTAGCTCCATCACTTGACATTCCGGTTGCTCCTTCAGAAGAAGAGGCAAAACCGACAATGATTAATCTTGATGATAAAAAAGAGAAAAAGAGTGATGAAGCTGGTGGTGTGAGTAAGTTCTGGAACTGGGCTACCCAGTTATTTTAAAGGAGTAAGATGATGGAACCATTTATAGTAGAAGAAGCTAATAGTCTTAGCGGTGCAAGAATTATAGCTGTTGGTGTTGGTGGCGGTGGTGGAAACATGATCGGTCACATGCTTAAAGAGGGTGTAACAGGTATAGAGATGATGCTTGTAAATACTGATGCTCAAGTTCTAAATGAGAACTCTGCTGCTTCAAAGATTCAGATAGGTGCTAAACTTACTAAGGGTCTTGGTGCTGGTATGAAACCAAATATTGGTAAAGACTCTGCACTAGAGAACTACGATGAGATTCGTGCTGCACTTGAAGGTGCTGACATAGTATTTATCTCTGCTGGACTTGGTGGTGGAACAGGAACTGGTGCTGCACCTGTTGTTGCTCAAATCGCTAAAGAAGTTGGAGCACTTACCATCTCTATCGTTACTAAGCCATTTATGTTTGAAGGTCGTAAACGCCTTAAACTGGCTGAGAGTGGTTTAGAAGAGCTTAAAAAAGAGAGTGATTCTATCGTTGTTATTCCTAATGACAAACTTCTCTCTATCATCGATAGAAAGTTAGGGATGAAAGAGAGTTTCAAAATAGTAGATAGCGTTTTAGCGCAAGCTGTTAGTGGAACTTCTGGTGTGATTCTTGCTAGTGGAGACAATGACATCAACCTTGACTTTGCCGAC
>JAYEJR010000028.1:0-16287 GCA_034660715.1 Campylobacterota bacterium
AATGTGAAGTTAAAACATGGTGTAGCTCTAAATGACTCTATGCCGAGAGTTGATTTATTTCAAAATAAAAAGACACACAAGTACTACCTTGTACCTATCTATGTCAGCGACTTTGTAAAAGACAAATTACCTAATCAAGCGATAGTGGCAGGTAATAAACCATGGATAGAGATGGATGAGGAGTATGAGTTTAAGTTCTCTTTTTATAAGAGGGATTTGATAGAGGTGAAGACGAAGCAGACGGCTAAAAAAGAGTCTATTCAGATTTTGGGGTATTATGATAGTACTCATAGTGGAACGGCACAAATTTTTATTAAATCACATGATGGTAATGAAGAAGAAATTTTAGGCTCTCAAAATCTAGTATTTATAAAAAAATACCAAGTAGACCCTCTAGGAAACTATGTTGAGGTAAAGAGTGAAAAGAGACAGGGAACTATAAAAGAGGGAAGAAAAAGAAAAGAAAGGTCTTAGAAGGAGTAGTTTATGAGCGCATGGAGAACTATACTAGTGAGTAAGCCTTGTAGGCTTAGTATGAGAGATAGACAGCTTGTGTATGAGCCAAAGGATGAGCCGAGTATAAAAGTACCTCTTGAAGATATAACGGTCATAGTTTTAGAGAGTCATCAAGCGACTTTAACAACGCCACTGCTGAGTCACATAGCTGAGAACAACATTGCACTTTTCTCTTGCGATAATTATCACATGCCAAATGGCTTATTTACTCCCTTTCATCAACACTCAAGACTCTCTCAAATTGCTCACATTCAAGTAGCTATGAAACTCCCTCTAAAAAAGCAGATATGGCAAAAAATCATTACTCAGAAGATCTCAAATCAAGCACAGCTTTTAAGAGAGTTTGATAAAGATGACTTTCAAGTAAGAGTTTTAGAGACAAAAGTAAAATCAGGCGATAGTGAAAACTTAGAAGCGCTTGCCGCTAGAAGATACTGGAGTCTGCTTTTTGATGACTTCACTAGAAACCAAAAAACGCTTGACCCTAGAAACATAGCACTAAACTATGGTTATGCCATACTAAGAGGTGCAGTTGCTCGTTCACTAGTCGCTCATGGCTTACTTCCTACTTTTGGAGTTTTTCACCGCTCAGAACTCAATGCCTACAACTTAGCAGATGATATGATAGAGCCACTCCGTCCTATGGTAGATATGGTTGTGAAAAAGTTAGAACTAGAAGATGCTTTGGATGTTCACTTAGGGACAGAGGTAAAGTCTGCACTCTTGAATGTTCTTGTGATGGAGATGAACTTTAAAAATGAAAAGCTACTCGTTTTAAATATATGTGACGCAATGGCTCAGACATTTGTAAAGAGTATGAAGCTAAATGAAGTGAGTTCTCTTTCTCTCCCATCGGTAGTAGATGGTGGCTAAGTTTATGTGGATATTTGTATTTTTCGATCTGCCGACAAAGACAAAAAAAGAGAAGAAAAACTATACTGACTTTAGAAAGTTTCTCTTAAAAGATGGCTTCATCATGATGCAGTACTCAGTCTATAGCAGAATCTGCAAGGGTGATGATAGTGTAGAGACTCACAAAAGAAGAGTAAAAGAGCATCTACCAAGTAAGGGACACATACGAATGCTCTCCATAACAGACTTGCAATACTCTAAAATGGAAACACTTGTGGGGGTGAAAAAAGAGGAGGAGAAGTTAGAGAAAAAACAACTTTTACTTTTTTAAGAAAGGTGGGCAAAAAAGTAACAAATATTCTAGTAAATTCAAAAGAATATTTAAATAAGAAGAGCTTGTTGATTTAAAAAATGTCAGAAAATTGGATAATTATGAGAACCTAAAAGTCTTTTTTGAGTATAAAATCTCCCATAGTATCGCCCACTAGAGGAGCTTAGAAGTAAGGAGTATAGCGCATCCGAGTGAGAAAGGGGGCTATAACCACATTCATATTCAATTTTGGGTTCAAAAAAGTATAGCGCATCCGAGTGAGAAAGGGGGCTATAACGGATTAAAAGAAGTGATTGAGATTGTAGATAGTATAGCGCATCCGAGTGAGAAAGGGGGCTATAACGCATTAAAAGTTGCATCAAGAGTAAGACTTTAGTATAGCGCATCCGAGTGAGAAAGGGGGCTATAACGATTTAGTAATTAATACCATTTGTAAGACCAGTATAGCGCATCCGAGTGAGAAAGGGGGCTATAACTTCAAAGAGAACACTATAGCCAAAGAGAATAGTATAGCGCATCCGAGTGAGAAAGGGGGCTATAACTTAAAGGTTGTTGTTATGGAAAAAATTGATAGTATAGCGCATCCGAGTGAGAAAGGGGGCTATAACGAACTGTCCCTAATTATATTGACTTAATAGAGTATAGCGCATCCGAGTGAGAAAGGGGGCTATAACTCGCGCCTGTTACAATGTGTAAGGGAACGAAGTATAACACAAATAAAAATTGACAAATTAGAGCTAAGTGTATATAATAACAATATACAAGGAAGGAAATGGAATTTGATTGTTTGGATCTTGAGGTTATTGTTGGATTTGATTGGGATAAAGGAAATATTCATAAAAATGAAGATAAACATGGCTTGAAATGGACAGCGATTGAAGAGGTCTTTTTCAATGAACCATTGTTAATAGTGGAAGATTTCAAACACTCTTTAAATGAATGTCGATGTGCAGCACTTGGTAAAAACGATTTTGATGACTTAGTAACTGTTGTTTTTACAGTGCGAGAAAATCACATACGAGTTATATCCGCAAGAGCAATGAGTAAAAAAGAGAGGATTATTTATGAAAGAGCTTAAAAAACTACCTACATTTAAAAATGAAGCAGAAGAGTCTACATTTTGGAATGAGAATGATGTGACAGAGTACTTTGATATGAGTAAGGTAAAACCCGTCAGGTTTTCTAACCTTAAAAAAACTACAAAGAGTATATCACTGCGTTTACCAGTAAATATGATAGAAGAGTTAAAAGTAAAAGCAAACGCGATGGATATTCCTTATCAGTCACTTATCAAAATATTTTTGAATGATGCACTAAAAACAGCATAATATGATAAACTTTAAAGAGAATGAAGTGGTAGAAGAGATAGAAGAAGAGTATGACTATACAAATGAGGAGCCATTAGAGGAAGAATCATTTGAGTATGAAGAGGAAGAGCATGACTACTGTGACTAAAGAGATATCTTCACAGATGGCTAAGTAGATGCGTCTTGATAATTACCTTGTTGAAAAAGAGTTGTGTGAGAGTAGAAATAAAGCACAGACAATTATAAAAGAGGGATTAGTTTCAGTAAATGCCAAAGTTACAAAGAAGAGTTCTTTTAAAGTAGAAGAGGGTGATGAGGTAAGTGTAGAGAACTACAAGCAGTATGTATCTCGTGCTGCGTTTAAACTCTTAGAGTTTTTAGAAGAGCTTAATCTAGATGTAGAAGGCAAAGTTGCTTTAGACATCGGGTCTTCTACAGGTGGATTTACTCAAGTTCTTTTAGAGAGGGGTGTGAGTGAAGTGAGTGCTGTAGATGTTGGTACTGAACAACTCCATAAGTCTCTTCGTGAAGACAGCCGAGTGTTTGTGTATGAATCTACAGACATTAGAAAGTTTGAGTCTGAAAAAAAGTTCAACCTTGTTGTGAGTGATGTGGCGTTTATATCTCTGCTACACATACTTGATGATGTAGATAGACTCTCAAATGATGAGATAATACTACTTTTTAAGCCTCAGTTTGAAGTAGGTCGTGAAGTAAAACGCGATAAGAACGGTGTCGTACAAGATAAAAAAGCTATTGCAAACGCCATGAAGAAGTTTGAAGACGCTTGTCTATTAAAAGAGTGGCGTTTACTCCAAAAGTCTCCATCAAAACTTACAGGAAAAGAGGGCAATCTAGAGTACTGCTACTACTTTAAAAAATAGTAAGAGTTAGATGAAAACACTACCAATAGATGCAGTTTTAGATGATGTCAGAGATACTCTAAACTCTAAACAAACTCTCATACTTCAAGCTCCTCCTGGAGCAGGTAAGAGTACCCGTGTTCCTATCAGTTTACTAGATTCTCCTTGGCTTGAAGATAAAATCATCATCATGCTAGAGCCTCGTCGAGTAGCTGCTCGAATGGTAGCAACTCAGATGGCTAATCTTCTTGGTGAGGAGCTTGGTAGAAGGGTTGGCTATCAAGTGAAGATGGATAGTGTTCATACAAAAGAAACTAAAATACTTGTCGTGACAGAGGCTATTTTAGTTCGTATGCTTCAAGCTGATGAGACACTAGAGAGAGTTGGACTTATCATCTTTGATGAGTTTCATGAACGCAGTATATATAGCGACCTCTCTTTAGCTCTCTCACTTCAAGTTCAAGAGTTACTTCGTGATGACTTGAAGCTTCTCATAATGTCAGCTACACTAAATACTCAAGCTCTCTCAAAACTCTTAGGAAGTGTTCCTATCATCACCTCAGAAGGTAGAACCTATGATGTACAAAATATCTACCTTGACATAAAAGTAAAACAACCAGACTATAAAACATTAGGCATACATTTACACAAAACAGTGCTAAACGCCATTAAAAAAGATGAGGGTGATATACTTGTTTTTTTACAAGGTGCAAAAGAGATAAGAACTCTACAAAAGTCTCTTAATGAATCTATATCTGATAATGATATAGTAGTGTTGCCTCTCTACTCAGCACTCTCAAAAAAAGAACAAGATATGGCAATACTCCCATCAAAGAGAAGAAAAGTCATACTCTCAACAAACATAGCTCAAACCTCTTTGACGATAGAGGGTGTGAAAGTTGTCGTGGACTCTGGGCTTGAGAAGCTTTCTAGGTTTAATCATGCAAATGGGATGAATCATTTAGAGTCTACATTTATCTCTAAAGACTCAGCTATACAAAGAGCAGGACGAGCGGGACGACTAAGCGAAGGAAAGTGCTATAGACTTTGGCATGAAAACAGAGCACTGCTGCAGTCAACTAAACCTGAACTACTTCGTTCTGATTTGACTTCACTTCTTTTAGACTTGGCCTTATGGGGAGTAGAGGAGTTTGAAGAGTTGTCTTGGCTAGATATACCAAATAAAGATGCACTCGAGATGACAAAAGAGCTTCTCCAAGAGCTAGAGATGTTAGATGAAAAAGATAAGATAACTCCTTTTGGAAGAGACGCTATCAAGTTAGGTGTTCATCCGCGTTTTGCATATATGATACTTAAATCTGTTGATATGTCATGTGCTTATGAGGCTTCTCTTTTAGCAGCTATATTAAGCGAGAAAGATATTTTCAAAGGCTCATCTCGCGATAGCGATATATTGTCGCGTTTTACTCACTTGATTGATAGAGATTTTGACTCTTCTTTTGTTAATGTTTTTGGAGCAAAAGAGGTACTTAAACAAGCAGACTTATTCTACTCGAAACTAAAAAGAGTAAAAAAAGTATCTCCAAGAAAAGCTACTTTTGAGAGGGGTGAGTTAGCCGTCTTACTTCTCTTAGCATATCCTGATAGACTCGCTAAACGCCGTGCAAAGAATGATAACCGTTATAAGATGAGTAACTCAAAAGGTGCAATTATTCATAATGAGGACTCGCTCTTTAACGAAGAGTATTTGGTTGTTGCAAACTTAAACGCGAGTCTGAAAGACTCTTTTATCAACCAAGCTTTGAGTATATCTTTTGATATGATTGAAGATAATTTCAGTTCATTGATCCAAGTAAAAGAGAGTGTAAACTACAACAAAGAGACTAAAAAGTTTGACATACGAGAAGTGAGATACTTTTTAGCCTTAGAACTCGACTCAAAGCCTGTACAACTTACAGCAAAACATAATATGAAAAGACTTCTTGTAGAGCTGTTAAGAACAGAGGGCTTAGAGCTTCTCTCTTGGAGTAAAAAAGCAACAGCACTCAAAGAGAGAGTAAACTTTGTAAACACCCATATAGAGTTGAAGTTAGAGAGTTTTAGTGAAGAGAATTTACTGAAGTGTTTAGATGTTTGGCTTGAACCATACTTGGGTAGTGTTAAGAGTGTAAAAGAGTTAGAGTCTCTTGATATCTATAGTATGCTACTAGGTTTACTCTCATGGGAAGAACAACAAGAGCTTGATAGATTAGCTCCAACAGATGTCAAAGTACCAAGTGGTTCAAATATATTTATAGACTATAGTGATGTGCAAAAACCATCTATGAGCGTGAAGATACAAGAGATGTTTGGACTAGAAGAGACACCGAGAGTTTTAGACTCTCGCTTAGCCCTTCAGGTGCACCTTCTTTCACCTGCAATGAGACCTATACAGATAACTTACGATTTGAGTAGTTTTTGGAAAAACTCTTATGAGGAAGTACGAAAAGAGCTACGAGGAAAGTATAAACGCCACTACTGGCCCCAGGATCCTTATGAGGCAGTAGCGACTAAAAAGACGAAAAAGCATATGATGAAAACTCCTCAGGAAAGTCTATAGATGTTTTTAGAAGCAAGATAAGCACTTGCCCATGCAAAAGCAAAGTTGTACCCACCACGTCTACCAACTACATCAAGAACCTCTCCTGTGAAGTAGAGGTTCTTGCATTTTTTACTCATCATAGTTTTTTCATCTACTTCGCTCGTGCTGATACCACCACCGCTCACTTCAGCATGGCGAAAGCCATGAGTATCACTCACTTCAAAACGCCAGTCTAGCATCTTGTTTGCTATCTTTTTTGTAAGTTTTGTATGAATCTTCGAGCCTGTTATAGTGTTTGATATAGCTAACTCTTCAAGTAGTCCATTAGCTATCTTGTTAGGTATCAAACCAACTAAGATGTTTAGTATGGTTTGAGTGGGGTTAGCAAGGGCCACTTTAGAGATGTGAGTTGAAAGCTTTTGCATAGTAAACGCTGGTAAAAGATTTAGACTTATATCAACAGCTTGGTAATTAAGAAGTGCTTCACTAGCACTCTGCGATATATCTAAGATAGCGAAACCTGAAACACCATAGTTTGTAAAAAGGACATCACCTTTTATAGTTTGCTCTTTTTGAGAGTTGATGAGAAGAGTTACTTCTGCATTTAGTTTTGTTCCACTCATTTTAGGAGCTATTTTAGAGTCTAGGTGAAGTTGAACTAAACTTGGATATGCAGGTATGGTAGTATGTCCAAACTCTAGCGCAAATGACTCTCCATCATTATTCCCCCCTAGATGCTCTCCTGCTCGTGAACCAGTTGCTACTACAACACTATCGTACTTTTTTATCAAACTCTTGATATCATCTATTTTTGTCTCGTTATGAAAAACAACACCAAGACTTCGAGCATAATCTTCAAATATAGAAGCAACACTTTTAGCTTCATTACTCAGTGGATAAGCACGACCATCATCTAAGACATTGAGCAGTAAGCCTATCTCGTTACAGAACTTCTCAAATGAAACAAAGCCAAATGCATTAAGAGCGAACTCTACAAACTTTGGGTTCTCACAGAAGTAGTCAGTGGCGTTTAGATTGGCGTTTGAGATGTTACAGCGACCATTTCCACTTACAAGTATCTTTTTAGCAGGTTTTTTATTTTGTTCAAAGATGTCTACTTTTGCACCAGCTCTTGCACAGAGTATTGCAGATAAAAGACCTGATGCACCAGCACCAATTATAGCAACTGACTTTGGCATTAGAGTGACACTATCTTCGCACCATAACCACCTAGGTGTGGAGGTGCATCTACAAACTTTTTAACACTTGGATGTGCTATGAGAAAGTTCTTGACTGCAAAGGAGAGTTTTCCAGTACCGATACCATGATAGATGATAACTTCATCCCAGCCATTTAGAAGGGCATTACTTAAAAAAACATCGAGTTCATCACAAGCTTCATCAGCTCTCATACCATGTAAGTCACACTTCAGACCTGCTTTTTTCTCAACTTGGAGTTTTACATTTGTAGTAGCTTTATGTTTGATGATTTTTGTATGTTTAAGGTGCCCAGTTTTAACACGAACACGCATACCATCTACTTCTATAGTAGCTTCTTTTTGCCCTTTCATAGAGACGATGATACCTTTTTGAGAGTGATACTTCACAGCATCACCTACACTAAATGGTTCATCTCTTCTTAACTCCTCTTCACTCTTTTTAGGAAGTTTTTTGTTTGCCTTATCCATCGCTCTATGGATTGACTTTGTGTCTCCGGCTTTAGCTGCACTCTTAGCTTCACTTATCGCTACATCGAAGCTGCGTTTTAGAGCTGCTTTTTGTTCGTTTAACTCTTTTAAGTTCGCTTCTCTTGTCTCTTTTATATGTAGCTCTTTTAAACGTAACTCTTCTAGTTTATCATCTACTTTTTTGTGCTTTTGTTTGAGATCGCGTTCTAGTTGTGAACCGCGTTCTATGAGTAGAGAGAGTTTTTCAGAGTTATCTCCGTAGACAGCTTTTGCCTCTTTAACGATGTCGTTTCGAATGCCATAACGAGATGCTGTCTCAAATGCATAACTCTTACCGATGATACCTTGCATAAACTCATAAGTAGGTTTACGGTGTTCTTCATCATATATAGCAGCCATAAGCTCAACATCATCACGGTCAGCCATAAGGGCTGCAAGGCGTTTATGGTGAGTTGTAACGACTACTTTTTGTTGGCGTTTTATAAGATCATCAAGTATAACTTTAAAAAGAGCTGCGGCTTCATCTGAGTCAGTTCCGAGTTCTATTTCGTCTACCCCAACAAGAGCAGACTTGTGTTCAAATATACGAGAGAACTCTTGCATACGTCCAGCAAAAGTAGAAATGTCATTTTTAACATTTTGAGGGTCATCTATAATGGCAAGAACAGTTTTAAAAGAACCAATATGTGACTTACTCTCGTTTAACTTCATCGGTATGATGTACTTTGCCATAAATGCTGATGCTAGGATGGATTTTAGCAACATGGTCTTACCACCGGCGTTTACACCGGTTATCATCAGTATATTTTTAGAGAAGTCTACGTTTATGGGTTTAGCGTTATGAAGTGCTGGGTGGATGAAACCATTGAGTATGATTTTAGAGTCTTGCTTACTTTTTATAAGTTGCATGTTTTTACTCTGAGCAAAGAGAACACGTGCTTGGTAGTTATCAAACTTTGTAAACTCTTTATCACAGAAGTTTATAAATGGCTGAAGTTCTGCTAGTTTTGCTGAGAACTCTTTAGCATACTCGTAAAATATCGCTTCTCTCTCTTGTTCAATGAAACGAATCTTCTCTTTTGATTTTAAGATACTATCTGGTGAGACATAGAAAAAGCCATTAGTAGAGCGACCTACTACTGCACCTTTTAGTACATGGTTAAATCCACCACGAACTAAAAGACAATCTTCGTTGTTGATAAAGTGAATCTGAGTATCTACAAGATAACCAGCAAGTTTAGAACTACTCATCATGCGTTTTAGTGAGCCTGACATATCATTGCGGTGCTGTTTTATACGAGCACTAAGACCAAAAAGAGTCTCATCGAGATTTTCTTCAAATTTACCATCATGAGTAAAGTACTTCTCAACTTCAGTAAACTTTACGGGTATCTCAAACTTACTCATCCACTCACCAATAAGTCCGTCTATCTTACGGTTGTCAAAGTAGCGAAAGTATCGAACAACTTTAATGATTTCAAATATCATCTCAAAGTTTAAAACACCATGCTTTTTTAGGTGTCCCTTGATGTGAAAGAAGTCGTCTACTTTGGGAGGAGCTTTAAATTCTAGTTTGTCTAGAGCTTTGATGTAACGAAAGTGAAGTTCTTGGTCACCCTCTATGTAGAGTGAACTTTGACGAGAAAAGAAGCTTTTAAACTGTTCTATATGCTCTTTAAGATCGAGTTGCTCTATCAGTACCTCGAGTCTGTTCTGCTTGGCGTTTACCTGCAAGAAGATGCACTAATCATGATAGTGTAGTTAGGAGTATCTTTTTTACCTATAAAAGTGTAAGTACCGATGCTAAGAGTGAAGTTTGTAGAGTTTACATCAATGCCTTCACATTTGACTGTTTTACCCTGTTTGTAGCTTGATACTACACCTAGCATAAGTGCTCTTTGGTTTGCCGAGTAAGCATTAAATGCCACTGCACCCAAAACTATAAACAGAACACTTAATCCTGCGATAAGTTCTTGTTTTTTAGTAAGTTCTAAAAAGTACTTGATGACTAAAACAAAAAGCCCTACAATTATAAGTCCTGCTAAATATGCCACTATGCAGTACCTCTTATTTGGTAGGTGATATCACCAGCACCGAAACCAATGATAAGACCGTTATCAAGTTTTTGTATATCTTTTTCATTTTTGACAACAGTGATGTGATTGTTAGCACGTTTGATGTTGTCAGCCATAGTGAGGTTGTAGCTTTTAAACTTCTCAACAAAGTCGATTTCACGAGGTGCTTCACCAGCCGACCAAACTGGAAGTATGATAAGTTCTTGTGCACCATCAAAACACTCTATAAAAGCATCAAGATTATCAATTGTTCTTGAGTACTTATGTGGTTGCCAAATAGCAGTTATCTTGTCAAAACCTTTAAGAGCAGCATACTCTTTAACAGACTCAAAAGTTGCTTTAATCTCTGTTGGGTGGTGTCCATAGTCATCGATGATAATGCTGTCTTTCTCAAACCCAACAATATCAAAACGTTTTTTGATCCCCTTAAAAGTAAGGAGATTTTCTCTAATCTCTTCTATATCCATAGACTCGTTAGCAGCTAAAATAGCTAAAGCAGCATCAAGGGCAATATGTTTACCAAAGCCCCAAACACTAAAACTACCTAGGTCTTTAAAGTTGAATTTTGTGTGTGGTTCATTGTTTATAAGAATATACTCTATATCTGTTATGTCTTTACTTGGGTATAACCAATGTGCATCTACTTCACCAATCAATGTCTTGAGAAAAGGATCTTCTGCATTTAGAACCTTACAAGGAGCAGATCTGATAAACCTTCTATATGATTCGTAAAAACGTTCAAAATTATAATCGTAGTATTCCATATGCTCAGGTTCTGCATTGATTACGATGGCACAGTAAGGGTTTGAGTTGATAAAACTTCCATCAGACTCATCAGCTTCAAAAAGCATAATATCTGTAGAAGCATCGTAGCGAACATTTGAACCAAACGCTTTAGACTCAGCACCTATGATAGCAGAGCCGTTCATGATAGCTGTTAGTATCGCTGTAGTTGTACTTTTACCGTGTGCTCCGGCAACTGAGTAAACTTTTCTGTCATCAAGGATTTTGAGAAGTGCTTCTCTACGAGCTAAAACTTCTATCCCTTTAGCTTTTGCAGCTACAACTTCTGGGTTGTCAGGACGAATGATAGCTGAGTGAACAACTAAGTCTTGATCGATGATAGCATCGCTAGAGTGAGGAACGTTAACTGTAATACCCATCTTACGGAGTTTTTGTGTGATGATAGTATCTTTGATGTCAGAACCACTTACTGTGTGACCCTTGTATTGCATATATTGTGCAAGTCCTGAGATACCTATTCCACCGATTCCAATAAAATGAATTTTCATATGTTATTCCCCTTTACTCTGGGCACTATCAAGCAACTTTTGTGCCGCTTTTGTAAAGCCAGATATATAAAAAGTTTTGTTAGCTTCAGTTGCCTCAATATCAGCTATTGTAGATATAAAATCGTCCAATTTTATATTTTCTGCAGCTGCTAGCCAGTGAAGCTTGAGTGACCAAGAGAATTTTTCATCATTTGTCATACCACTTAGAACTTCAAAAAGTGATGCTGCATCTTTAAGAGCTTCTGTACTATAGTGTTCCATAGCATACTCATAAAGAGCTCTTGTAGTGGCGAAGTCTTGAACCTCACTCATGTCAAACTTCTGATGAGACTCAAGAGTATCGGTTAGTTTTCCTAGTGCCAAGTCAAGGATGTTTGCATAGTAGTCTTGAAGTGTATCTTCATTGAAAACCTCATGAGCCTCTGCTTCAAGGACATAAAGTGAAGCGATATCACTGTTTTTTAGGGCTTCTTCTACTTTCTCTTTTAGCATCTCTACTTTATTGCTCATTTAAACACTCCTTGATTCTATTTAGTGCATTTCTTGTTTTCTCTTGGCTCTCTACTAAAGCGATTCTAATATGCCCAACACCAGGGTTTATACCATTTGCATTTTCTCTTGCTAAAAATTCTCCTGGGAGTACTTTTACATTGTAGTCTTTGTAGAGTTTTTTTGTAAACTCTAGAGTATCTTTTACTTCTATCCATAGATAAAAAGTGGCGTTTGGTATCTCAGTACCTAATATCTCTTTAGCGATAGCGAAATTTGCTTTGTATACTTCGCGAGAAGCACTCACATGAGCTTCATCACTCCATGCAGCAGCTGCAGCACTTTGTAGTGGAAGAGGTGATGCACAACCTACATATGTTCTATACTTCATATACTCTTTGAGTATCTCTGCATCCCCTGCTATAAAGCCTGAACGAAGACCTGGAGCAGAAGAGCGTTTAGAGATAGAGTTGATAACTAAAGTGTTCTTAAAAGTAGTATTTCCAACATGAACAGATGCTTCTAAAAGAGAAGGAATAGGCTCTTTAGTATATATCTCACTGTAGCACTCATCATTTAAAAGAACGAAGTCATGCTTGAGTGCAAGTTTTACCCAAACGCCAAGTTCATCAAGTGTAAGAGTGGCTGTTGTAGGATTGTTTGGAAAGTTTAAGATAACTAAATCACAAGTTGCAAGTTCTTCCTCATCTATCTTTGGTTTAAAGTTATTTTGTGCTGAGAGATTAAGGTGTATAACCTTAGAACGAGTGGCAATGGCTGCTCCCTCATAAATCTGATAAAAAGGATTTGTATAAGCCATAACTGGATTTTCTTTGTCAAAAAGCAAGAATTGAGGAAAGTTAAAAAGTACTTCTCTTGTCCCAAATGTTGGGATAATCTGCTCATTTGTGAGAGCAAGGTTAAATCTTTTTTGATTGAAGCTTAGCATCGCATCTCTAAGGTTCTTTTCTCCACCTGTTTTTGGATACTTTTTCAGCAGAGGAGAGTTCTCTTGCAGAGATTTTTGTATAAACTCTGGTGTCTCAAACTGTGGCTCACCTATAGTAAGGATAGAGGGAGTAAAGTTTTCGTTAGGTATAATATTTTGTAGTAAATTGTTTAGTTTTTCAAATGGATATGGTTCAAAGTTCATGAGTTTTCGCTTTATCTAAATATTGATGCAATTATATCTAAAAAATACTTATCTATGATTAGGAGCCAAAATATGAAAATTCTCATCTCAATTATATTGCTTTTATTGCTTGTATTAAATCTTGGATTTGAGGTGGATGAAGGTGCACTGAAAGTTCAAGATGAAGCCTTTGATAGGGCAATGATTGCATTTGGCTTGGCTAAAGGATTAAACGCCATAATATCATTAATTCAGGGTACTGAACTCTCATTTACACCAGTGGGTGTAGGACTAAACTTTAGCATAGGAGAAGTACTTGACCCTTTTAATGATATCGTTGAAAGGTTTTCATGGGTGATGCTCGGTGCATCAGTGTCATTAGGAATCCAGAAGATACTTTTATCTTTAAGTGCAAAGGTTTTTTTGCAGGTTTTATTTGCATTAGGTGTTGTAGTCTCAATCTTCTTATTATGGAGTAAAAAAGTTCATTCTAAAGGGTTGTTTATTTACTCTTTTAAGTTTTTTATGCTTCTTTTTATATTTCGATTTAGTGCAATTATTTTTGTATATAGTTCAAACTTACTGTATGTTACAACACTCCAAGAAAAGTATGAACACTCAAGTGTAGTTGTTATGTCAACAAAAGTAGAGCTTCAAGAACTTCAAGAACAAAATAAGCAAATAATGAATAAAAAGAATGAGAGTGGATTTTTTAGTGAGTTTGAAAATAAATACTCTAAATTAAAAAACAGCTTAGACCTTTCAAAACAACTTGATGGGATGCAAGAGAGTATAGAGCTTGCTTCTAGAAACATTGTAAACTTAATAACTATTTTTATTCTACAGACTATTCTGATGCCTCTACTCTTTTTATGGCTGATGATTTTAAGTATAAAAGCAGTCTTTCATCTCAAGTTTGAGGATAAAGTGTTAAATCTACTGTATAATCACTAAAATAAATATAAAGGGATAACAATGAAAATAGTTTTATCAACTGCGTTAGCACTACTCTTAATTGGGTGTAGTAATGAGTCAGCATCATCAGCAAAAGAAGAGATTAAAAATAGTGTTTCTAATGTAACTGAAGTTGTAAAAAAAGAGTCTGAAAATGTTGTTAAAAGTGTAGAAAAAGCTACAAATACAACAGTTGATGAGCTTAAAAAAGAGATAGAAGAGGGTACAGAAAAAGTCATCAGAGAAAGTAAAGAAGCAGTTCATAAAGGTGTTAAGTCTTTAGATAAAGCTTTAGAAGAGAAACCTAAGGAAGCACAAGCAGAGATAGAACCAGAACTAGGTGCTACACTGTATGCAAAGTGTTCTGCTTGCCATGGTCAAAACGCAGAGAAAAAAGCATTGAATAAGTCTCAGATCATCAAGGGGTGGAGTGCATCAAAAATAACTGAAGCTTTAAATGGTTACAAAGATGGAAGTTATGGAAGTACAATGAAGGGTGTAATGAAACCACAAGTAGCAAATCTTTCAAGCAATGATATTAAAGCCTTAGCCGAGTATATCTCAAACTTATAGTAAATAATAAGCTATGCTATCTATCTTATAGATAGCATTCTGTATCCAATACAATAAATACTCTCTAGCGATTCAGCGGGTAGTTTTTTTCTAAGTTTTGAGACAAGCTTTCTAATGTTTTGAGGATCGATTTTCTCATCTAAAGTAGTAAAGTAGTTAACTATATCTTGATTTGAATATATCTTTCCTAGTTTCTCTGTTATGAGTTCTAAAAATAAAATCTCATATTATTGAGCTTTTATTCAACATAAGAAAGGTACAATCACAATTATATAATATTGTATTACAAAAAGGAGAGATTTTGAAGATAATTGTAAATGGTCAAGATAAAGAATTTAAAGAGAGTACTACTGTAAATGAGTTGTTAAAAGAGTTGTCGCTTGATGGTAAAGTAATGGCTGCAGCTGTAAATATGAATATCGTTAAACAAGATAGCTGGGATAAACATGTCTTAGTTGATGGCGATAAGCTAGAACTGCTTGATTTTGTTGGTGGTGGCTAGCGTCTCTAGGGCTACTACACCTATAGCATATTCACCATCATGTGTGATGGAGATGCTACTGTCTACTATCTGAAACTCAGAAACAATATGTTTGGAAAGTGCTAGTTTTGGTGCACCAGCAGTAGTTTTGTATATCTGTATATCATGAAAAGAACACTCTTTTCCTATACCTGTTCCAAGAGCTTTTGAAAAAGCTTCTTTTATAGCCCAGAAACCTGCGGCTGTTTTGTGGGACTTGACAAGAAGTATTTCATCTTCTGATAAAAACTTACGAAGTCCCTTCTCTTTAAAACGTTCTATCAAACGCTCCATTCGAGAAGTCTTGATGATATCTATACCTATCATTGTTTACTGAATGACAAATTCTGAGTATATTAGTAACATGAACTTGCTCCTTTGACCTGTGTTACATTGTTCTGAGTGATTTTATTCTTTGTTGAAAAAGCATCAAGTCCGCTAAAAGTCCGCTTAGTTTTCACTTTAAATCTTCTAACATTATTTCGATAGTTTTTATAAGTCCATCAAGTTTAGTATCACATACAAAATAAATCTCTTCTGCATCTAAATCAAAATAGTGATGAGATATAATATCCCTAGTTCCTTTCGCACCTTTCCAGTCTACTTGTGGATATTTCTCTAATAGTTTTTTTTCAGTAATCTTATCAATATTTTTTAAACTTTCTCCAATAGCAATCAATTGCATACAAATACTATCTAGTTTTTCTTGACCCTTTGGAGTATCTATGAAATAATCAATACTATCAACAATTTCAAATCTTTGTGCTACAGTTTTTGAGGCATTTAATATTTGTATTAGTATCTCTACTACTAGAGATTTATCATACATATATTGCTTCTTTATCTATCCTATTTTTTAAATAAGGATTCATTCTATCTCTTATTCTAACTATATCTATAGAATTAGATAAAAGTTTTTGAAGTTCTTCTTTTATATGTACTAATGCGAACATATCAGGAGTTTTTGTTTTGATACAAATATCAACATCACTGTTTGAAGAAGCTTGGTCTCTTGCAATAGAACCAAATAAACCTAATTCAATAATATCATATTTATTGATATTATCTTTTTTATAATGTTTAAGTATACTTAGTATTTCATCACGATTAACCATGACTTCTCCTTTATTTAATTTTAAATTATATCATAATCA
>JAYEJR010000029.1:0-3432 GCA_034660715.1 Campylobacterota bacterium
ACACCATCCCAAAACTCATCATAGTCTAGGTTCGTCATGGCGTTTTCATTTTCTAGGTTTTTCTCTAGTAAACCTTTTTGCTGCTCATCAAAGTAGAGTTCAAGAGCTTCATTTATCATGGTCGATTCATCTTTTTTAAGAATCTCTTTGAAGTTTTCTAAGTTTTCGTAGTTGTCTTGGTTGATTGATATATTCATCTGATTATTTTACCCTAGGTTACATTTAGTCATGGCTTTTTTCCAGTCTATATCAAAATGTTTCTCTACATAGGCTCTATGGTGAGGCACTCCACACCCTGAACAGTCTTGATGGATAGCTTCACCGTAAACGCCAACTCTTCCATCTTTGGATTCTATGTCGCAGAAGCTGTACTTGGTTTTATCGTCTACTTTTTCTACCCCTTCATCTTTAAAGCGAAAGTTTGGACAGGCGCAGAGATAACAGTTGAGCTTTTCCATATCGTGGCATTTTTTGTTATCTACATAGAGTGGACAGAACTCCTTTTCTGCTTTTACCATGTTCTCAAAATCAAAGTAGTCGATGATCTTCTCTTGTGTATAGCCCTCTTTAACAAGTCTATCAACTATGACTTTATGCTTACTTGCATGCTCTTCAAACCATGACGTATAACTCATAATCTAGCTCTAATCTTCACTAGTATAGATAAGTTTTTCACTTATCTTGTTAGCGTTTATCTCTACATATCTCATAGGGTAAGCATCAAGATCTAAAGGTCTTACAAAACCTCTAGTAACTATCATCTTCGTATCATGAAGCTCTTTGACTGAGTCTATGTGTTTGTGTCCTGAGAGAGTCAAGATGACATTGTTGGCACTCAAAAGCTCTTGTTGAACCTGCTTAGTATTGTTTAAAACATATTTGTGAATATCTTTTTCCTCAGTTGCTCCCCAGTAGTTTGTATAAGGGTGGTGGTTGAGGATGATGGTAGGCTTGTTACTCTTTATAGCTTTTTTTGCAAAGCTCATAGTCTCATCAGTGTAAACACCATTGTTAGCACCCTCTATACAGCTGTCAAGTCCTAAAATCTGGTAGCCTTTTTTCTCCACTAACCAATCTTTTCCTTCTACTTTCAGTGCTTCGTCTTTGAGAAAAATATCTTTAAAGTCAGCTAGTGTCATGCCATCTTTTGGTGAAGCGGAAGACTCTTTGTTTCCACGAACAAGATAGGCTGGACAGTGAAGTTTGTCAACTATCTCTTTAAACTTTAGAGCATCGCTATTTGCTTTAGCATTGTTGTTGAAGTTGTCACCACCAAAAAGGACAAAGTCTAAATCTTTGTAGTTTTTGTTGATAAAACTACTCATAAGCTCCATCGCTTCAACACTATCACTATCGCTTAAGTCCATGTGTGAGTCTGTGATATGTATAAATGAAAGAGTCTCCTCTTCTGTATTTGCGTTTGCAACTAATGGCATAGCAGATACTGCTAAGGCTGTTTTGAAAAAATCTCTTCTTTTAATGTTTTGCATCTTGACTCCTAGAAATAATTAGATAGATAAAAAATGGACCACCAATAAGAGCTGTGACTATCCCGATAGGCAGTTCGCTCTGTGTCTGTAGTCCACGGGTAATTGTATCACAAAGTACTAAGAAAAGCCCACCAAAGAGAGCTGTTTTTAGGATACGGTTTGGAACGGTTGTCGGGTAGAGTTTGAGGATGATGTGCGGGACGACAAGCCCTATAAAACCTATTGGCCCTGAGATACTTACAAGTGTTCCAATCCCCAAAGAAGAGATAAGAAGCAAGATAAGAGTCACTCTTTTTGTGTTGATACCTTTGAGTAGTGCTGCAGACTCAGAAGTACTAAGGATTTGTAACTCAAACCTATATAAAAGTACAGTTATAAGAAGAGCAGCTGCGATGAGACCAAGAACTAAAGGATAACCCCAACCTATAACAGATAACGAACCCATAGTAAAACGTATAAGGGTATCGTTTTGAACAGGGTCTCCTAAGTAAAATACTACCATCAAAGCAGAGGTGTAAAATAGTGAGAGTGCTATACCTAGTAAAAGCAGTGATTGGTGTTGGTTTGATTTTAAAAATCCAGAGAGATAGACAAGTAAAATAACAGTAAGTATCGCTCCTAAAAATCCAAAAATACTAATGGCTGCTATACCAAAGAAAAGTGTAGATAGACCAAGCTTTATAGCTATACCGGCTCCTAAAACAGCACCACTAGAGATACCAAGTGTGTATGGAGTCATCAGTGCATTTCTAAAGAGTGTTTGAAACAAAAGACCTGAGAGACCTAGAATAGCTCCTGCAAAAAAAGCAAAGAGTACACGAGGTAAACGCAGCTCAAAAAAGATAGTAGAATCAAGAGAGTTGGCGTTTAAAATATCTTGGATGTTAAGCGATACTGCACCTATGAAAGGGGATAACACCATTACAAACACTAACACTAACCAAACACTAACCTTAATCATATCTCACCGCCAAAGAGTTAAACGCCACCCCATAAAGATCTTCTAAGTAGGCATCTTCAAAAAACTCTTTTTCGTAGTAGTTGGCCTCTGTATCTTTGATAAAAACTACGGGAGACTCCACAAAAGACGCAAGATGTAAGTCATGAGTGATGAGTATAACTTGATGGTACTCTTTTAAACCCTTGATATGTTGTGCAATTACTTTAGAGTTATGAGGGTCGAGGTTTGCAGTGGGTTCATCAAAGATGATTATTTTACTCTGTTGCGAGAGTGCTTGTGCTATAAGAGCAAGTTGCTGTTCTCCTGAACTAAGGGAGCTTATGGTGTTTGAAGAGAGATGCGAAATCTTTAAAAACTCTAGAGTATTTTTAGCTATCTTTTTATCTTTGTCAGAGTAGTCTAAAAAACTTTGTTTGTAGGGAAATCGACCTAAAAGTACAAACTCCTCGACTGTGATAAAGGAGTCGTATATTTCTAACTTTGCAGGGATATATGAGATGAGTTTTGCTTTTTCTTTTAAAGAGAGTTTTTTTGTGTCATCTCCATTAATGCTTATGTTTCCATGAAAAGGTATGAGCGAAGAGATAGCTTTTGCTAAGGTACTCTTCCCACTTCCATTTGCACCGAGTATAGAGAGGTGAGAAGGAATCTCTAAAGAGATATCTTTTAGTATGACTCTCTTGTCAAACTCGCAAGTTAGATTTTCTAGGGATATCATCTATTTACTACTTTGTTCATAATCATATTTTACCTAAATAATCGCCAATGCTTTTGTAACATCGTCTGCTTGGATGATTTCTCTTCCTTCTCCAAAATGAGCCTTGTGTTTGATCTTACCGAAGTAAGAAGTATCGCCACCGAGTTTTACTTCTAAGACTAACGCCATTGCTGTTATGGGGTGACCTGCGTTTGGTGAGTCGTGTTTTGCTCCATCTTCATAAAACGCCATAAGAGGCTTTTTCTTGCCCATAATCATAATGA
>JAYEJR010000030.1:0-3356 GCA_034660715.1 Campylobacterota bacterium
CCACCGAGTTTTACTTCTAAGACTAACGCCATTGCTGTTATGGGGTGACCTGCGTTTGGTGAGTCGTGTTTTGCTCCATCTTCATAAAACGCCATAAGAGGCTTTTTCTTGCCCATAATCATAATGAGTATGGCAGTCAAACGCGAGGGAATGTAGTTAAGTATGTCATCTAGCTTTGCGGCTACTTTACCGTACTTTTCATATTTGGTAGTTCTATAACCGACCATAGAGTCCATAGTGTTTACTGCCTTATAGAAGACGATGCCAGGAAGCCCAAAAAGGAGAAGATAAAAAAGAGGTGCTATGACTCCATCACTTAGGTTTTCTCCATAAGTTTCTATAGCTGCTTTGTAGATGTCACTCTCGCTCATCTCCTCAGTATCACGACTCACTAACATCGCTATCGCTTCTCTTTTGTTAGTGGCGTTTAAGACAATTTTTACAGAGTCTCTGAGCATCTTATGTGCTATAAATATAGAAGCTATAAGGGAGGATAGTATGATGTTTAGAGTGGTTGCCATCTCTGCTAGAAAAAGAGTAATAGTTACTGAGAAAAAAGTGACAATGCTTAGGACAAACACAACAAGAGTAAATCCTCTTAAGACAGAGTCCTTATAGAACTTCTCTTCAAAAAAAGTGATGAGTTCTCCAATGATAACAATAGGATGTTTTATGAAACGAAACTCTCCAAAGAGTCTATCTATCAAGTAGGCAAAGATGGCAATAAGTAGGTTACTCATGGAGTGCCTTTTTGAGTAGTTTGTGCGACTCTCTGTCTTTGACTGCAAAACGCAGACAATCATTGCTCAAGAAGTCAAAACTTCCTGCTGTTCGTACTAAAATCTTATGAGATAGAAGGTGTTTAAAAATCTTTTTGGCACCTGAGGAGTGAACAAGTATGAAGTTCGCATCACTTGGAATGATGAAGTCGAAGAGTTTGGACTCTTCTAGTATGGTTTGAAGTTCTCTCTTTTGGCGTTTATGAAGCTTCCTACTCTTTTTTACAAAGCTTTTGTCTTGGAGTCTCTGTTTTAAAAACTCCGTGTCAAAAGTAGAGAGTCCCCAGAGGTGAGTCGGGAGTTTTTGTATGTTTTTTTTAGAGGAGATAACTGCACCGACTCTTACACCCGCACAAGCGTAAAACTTCGTAAACGACTTGATAAAGTAGAGTTTATCGTAGTTCTTGAGTTCACTCATATAGGAGTCCAACTCTTCAAACTCGATGAATGATTCATCTATGATGATAGTACACTCTCTCTCTTTCCAGAGCTTGAACAATCGCTTCAAATCATAATACTTCGCATCGGGTGTAGTGGGATTTACAAAAACGACGATAGAATCTTTTTTGACTTTTGTATCGATGTCATAAAGTCTACTAAGTGTATGAATGTTTTTTTTAAAGAGTTGGGCAGCTTTTTTATACTCGCCATAGAGAGGGGCGTAGAGATAGACATCTTGAGGTTTTAGTGAACTCATAAGTTCAAATATCGCAGAAGTAGCCCCTTTATAGAGGCTTATTTGACTCTTTTGTATCTCAAACTCTTTGGCGATGACTTTTTTTAAGTCCTTGTAGTTACTATCGGGATATCGCGCTAGTTTTTTTGAGTCTATTTTTATATCTATTTTTGGCTGATAGAGGTTTACGTTTGATGAAAAGTCTATGATATCATCAGGAGAACAGCCGAGTTTTTTAGCTTGCTTATAGATGCCTGCACCATGTTTCATAACAGTTCTCTCGCTTTTGCAGTGTTTTTGTACATATCTATGCGAAGTAAGGCATAGAAGGAGGAGGCTACCTTTAGCATTTTCATGAGTGCTTTTTTTTCTATTTTCTTTGGGGCATGTTGATTATATGTTTTTATAAAAAGATTGAGATAGAGTTGGCGTTTTGATGGGTTAAAGGCACTAAGTGCAACTGCTATATCAAATAAAAATTCGCCATTTCCTGAGTCTATAAAGTCAAAAACACCGATTTTACTACCATCAAAAACAGTGTTGTCTTTAAACATATCTCCATGAATAAAACCTTCATTTTTAGTTTTATAGCTTGTAAGGATTTGAAGTTTCTTAAAGTAAGAGTAGTGGTGCTTTTTTGTATAGTTTAACATAGATTTTAAGTCATAACTCTCTATAAAATCCGAGCTACTTTTCATCTTTTTTGTTTCTAAATGGAGTTTGGATATAAATCTAGCAAGAGTAACTATATGGTAGGGTTGAACCCATTTTGGAGAGTGACCATCGAGTTTTTTATAGAGATACCAGCCATCATATGTGAGTAGTAAAAGAGGTACATTTAAGCCAGACTCATTAAGAGTCCCAAGAAGTTTGGTATCTGCTTTGATTTTTTGAGGGATATCTCGTTCATACTTTTTTAAAATATAACTTTTCGTTTTTGTTGAGACTATGTAAGTTGTGTCGATAGTGCCATTTGATGTTGGTTCTATTTTTGTAAAACTATACTCGCAAAAGAGCTGGTTAAGCTCTTTTAATGAAATACTACTAATAACACCCATTTAGTCGTTCATCTCAGTACAGAGGCGTTTTATAGTCAAAGCAATACGATGAGAGGGTATATGAAGGTAGTTTTCATCTACTACAGATATTTTTTTGTTTCTACTGGCGTTTGTTGGAAGTGAGTGCCAGCTTGCCAAGGCTCTTGTGACATTTATATCTGGCTCTGTTGCATGAGAATGGAGTATGATAATTTGGTCGGGGTTGAGAGCTATAATGTTCTCGTAACCTAAAACAGGTTGGCTTGTACTATTTTCTATGTAAGCATTACTATTTCCACATGCACTTATAATCTCTTCATAAAAGATATTATGCCCTGCTATGTAGGTTCTACTTCTTAGGTCTTCTTTGAGTCCATATACTATCATCACAGAGTGTGGCTTTTTACTTTTTTTGGCATCTGTTATGGCGTTTGTTATGTTTGTAGTTAGTTTTATTGCTTGGCTCTTGGCGTTTAGAATCTCTCCAAGAATTAGGATTGATTTTTGTATATTTGGGATAGTTTTTAGGTTGAGTGAAAGAGTTTTAATATGAAATTTTTTGAGCTTTTCTAGTGTGTTTTTATTGAAACTTTGACCGATTACAAGAGTAGGTCTATAGGAGAGTATCTTTTCTATATTTGGATTTTGATATCCACCGATGATTGGTAGCTTTTGAGCTTCTGGAGGAAAAAGAGAGTAGCTAGAAGTCGCTACCATCTGCTCTCCTTTTTCAAGCCCAAAGAGTATTTCAGTTATAGAGGGACTAAGAGAGATAAGTCTCTGTGTAGCCGATAGGTTAAGTGTAAATATAAGTAGAATTATAAAAAGTTTTGAACCCATTGTTTCCTCTTTTGTTTAGTACTT
>JAYEJR010000031.1:0-15896 GCA_034660715.1 Campylobacterota bacterium
TTTCTAAACGTATTACCCTTAGTATCTATGGCAAAAATGATATAGTCACTATCGTGCTCTTTTTGTAGTGTAGATATAAAGTTCGTAAATCCTGTTAGAAGTCCTGTTGGAAAACCATCTTTGTTTTTTAAGTGCTGAGGGAGTGCATAAAAGCTTCTAAAGAAGAAGCCAAAAGTGTCTATTACGGTAACTGTTTTGCTCATAAAAAAAAGCCTCTCTTTATTGAAAATATCTAGTGTAGTTTTAATCTAAAAATTATACTTTTATATACTTAAACTTTCAAATAATAATGACAGTAGTTTTTAGAGACAATTACTAAAACTTAAACCCTCCATATATCTCAATATTGTCGCATCTATACAAGTACCAAAGAAGTAATTAATGATATTGTCTTTCCTATGGATTATTCTCTTTATGTCTATGATAAGCATTGGCATTATTTACTACAGTTTTGGTTTAGGGGAGCAGATAACTCGTAAGCACTCCGTCCTCATCGATGCTGCCATGAAAGCAAAATATGAAGTTACAAACGCTCATCTATGGACCGAAGAGATAATCTCTGGAGATCCCAACACTAAACTTGTTCAAGTCAAACAGCACTTTGAGAGAGCAAAATGGTACTTAAACGCCATTATCAAAGGTGGTACTAACAGTGAAGGTGTTTTTCTAGCTATATTTGACTTAGACTTCTTTAAAAATATCAATGACACTTATGGACACCAGATTGGGGATGAAGTTTTACAAGAGAGGACAGTGTCATTTCTTTCATCAAAAGAATTGATGATGCCCTATACAAAGCTAAAGAGAATGGAAGGAACCAAGTAACTGTCTCTTAAGCCACTTCCCTCTTCTATGCTTCTATAGTATCTAACATACCATCAATCACATCTTCTAAAATTTCATAGTCATACCCTGCATCTCTTGCTTTTCTCAGTCCAAAGTTTATAGCTTGGTCTGAAAGAGGTTTATTTATAGGTGCGATAGTTTTTATGATGTTTAATGCAGTTGAGTACTCTCTTACCTCTTCTGGTGCAGCTGCTGGGTTATCAGCATACTTGATCATTTCTACGAACTCTTTATCAAAGCCCCAATGCTCAAATACTTCAGCTGTTACTTCAGAAGTTGTGACATCTGCATAAGTTTTTTCTACTTGAGCGATATTGTTAGTCATATCTATTTCAGATTGAAAACTCACATCTTCATCTTCTTGAATAACATCACTTGAGATTAAGATTTTTCCAGTCTCTTGTAAAAAAGCCGCTAGGTAAAGCTTGTCTGCTTTTTCTTTATCTACTTTTCTATACCAGCTAAGTACTAACTTCGCTTGTTTTGCAGATACATCAGCAAAATCATCACTTGTAATTCCATAAGGTTTCATATCTACATTGAGAAGCTTACGAACAGAATTTCCAAGAGCGATAGAACGAGTCATACTCATACCAAAAAGACTTACAGCTTGTGCAACATTACGTATCTCTTTTCCAAAACCATATAGTGGGGAATTTGCTGTTTTTAAGAGGTTCGCGACGATCATTGGGTCATGCTCGATAACTTGAGCTAAGTCATGCACTCCCGATTCTTCGTTAGCATAGACTCTATTTATATCCATTATAGTTTTAGAGAGGGGAGGAAGAGATTTTATACTATCGATTATTGAGCTTTTCATTCTAGGCCTTTAGATATTTTTATTTTTTTTATTATACACCATATTTTATTAATGACAATCTCTCAAAGTTTTACTTGGATTTTGAATATAATCATATCCACTGTAAATGGTAAAAGCTCCATAGAGTATAACAGCAACGGAAGAGAGACTCATCATCATGTTTCTAAAAGTTGTTGCAGATGCTAGTGATGTTAAAAAACCAACCCCAAACATAGCAGGTATAGTACTAAGTCCAAAGATAAACATAACTAAAGCGCCATAAAGTGGATCAGCTGTACTTGCTGCTGTTATGGCAAAAAAGTATACAAAACCACAAGGAAGAAGTCCGTTGAGCATGCCTAAAAGAAAAAAGCTTATGTTTGATTTTGAGTTGAGAACTTGTTTAAATCTCTGTTTATAAAATGATGAAGAGGAAAACGAGTGTTCTATAAGTGTCAAGAACTTTATCTTTCCCATCAAAGAGAGTCCAGCTAAAATCATAAAAAGACCAGCTACTATAAGTAATATACCATTTGCATTGTTAGAGAAGAGGACAACACCACCCAAAGCTCCAAACATTGCACCAAGTACAGTGTATGTTAAAACACGACCAAAAGAGTAAAGAAGGTGTGCTACACTCTGAGAGACTTTAGAAGATTTTGGATTTATTTTTATCGTTGAATATGCAACAACTATACCACCACACATACCTATACAGTGACCAAATGAACCTAAAAATGCAATGCTTATAATCGTGAGTATATTTATAGTTTCCATTACTTAGCTAACAACTTTTTTCTTATCTTATCATTGTTCATCGTCTCGCCTCTTAACATTTTTAGTCTCATATCCTCAAAACCGACATAGCCTACTTGATTTTTTTCATAAGCACCAAAACCATATCCCATTGGAGTTATTTCATTTAGAGAGAAAAAAGCTTCTTTTGCATCTATCCATTTTTTCGTATCTCTACTCATTACCCATATAATTGCTTCATCTTTAAAGCTTTTGTCTTTGAGCCAGTTAACAAAACCGCCATGGTCATGAAAGAACCATGTTTTTCCATCTGGTGCGATTACTTGTGAAGCATAAGTAAGGTCTTCTATAACCATACCACAATCACTGTCTTGATACTTGTTTAGGATTATTTTAAGAGGAATTTTTTCTATGTTCCCCTCTTTTATAACTACCATATTTTGTACTTTTGCTAAAGACAAAAATATAGTAACAATTATACCTACAAAGAGTAAAACAATTAAAATAGGAGTAAGTTTTTTCATAAGAGTATTATACTACTCTCTTCTTTTTTTTCCCTTTCCAGCATCATCATACCTTAAAAAATCATATAAATCTGTTTGCATCTGCTCATCAATTGTTTCCCAAATTGCTTGTTTTTTTGCATATCTTTCAAGGTTTTCTTGTTTAGACTTTTTGATATCTCTAATAAGATAATGGTATCTAACTATTTTTTTAGTATATTCACTTATGAAAGGCCAGTTTTTGATGATCTGATAACTTCTCTCTTCATGGTCAGTAAAGCTCCACTCACCAAACTCATAGTCCTCTTCATCTTTTTTAAATGCCGTAAATGGTTTTCCTATGTCATGTAGTAGTCCCGCAGCTAAAAACTTAAAACCACCACCCTTGAGAGCATAGTATGTCACACGAAGAGTGTGTAGAAGTACACCATGCTGATGCCATTTGTTTTGTGTCAAAAAAAGCGAATCTAAAAATGCATAACTATATATTTTATTATTTACATCACTACTACTATGCACTTGGTAGTTCTACCTTAAAACAGGTGCCATTAGCTTCGTTCACACAGCTAATCTTGCCTTCACAATGTTCTTCTATTATTAGTTTACTCATATAAAGTCCTAGTCCTGTTCCCTCTTTATTTTTCTTTGTTGAGAAGTATGGATCAAATACTTTCTCAATTATATCTGCATTTATACCATAACCATTATCACAGACCTCTAAAACATAAGTTTCATTTTCCTTACATGACTTTAATTCTATATATGGTTCTTTTACCTCTTTTTCTAGTAAGGCATCTTGAGCATTTGTTATGAGATTAAGCAGTACTTGCTTGAGTTCATTTTCATATGACGAGAACTCATCAGTACACTTCAAGTCTAACTTAACTTCTACACCTTTACTTTTTAAAGAAGCATCCATCAAGTGTAAAACACTTTTAGTGATTTTAAGATAACTTGTCTGACTGAGTTTTTTGTTTTGTTTGAAAAAATTTCTAAAGTCATCAATAGTGCTACTTAGGTGTTTGATAAACTTATCTATACTTGCTGTTGTTTTAAGTGTAGATTCTTTATCTATATCATCTAACTCAGCTCTCACATTCATAGTTGCATTTGCGGATGCTATTGCTGAGAGTGGTTGTCTCCACTGATGCGCTATCATAGCAAGCATCTCACCCATCTGTGCTAAACGCGACTGATGCATCATCTGTCTATCTTTAAGTCTATTAATCTCTACTTCTTTTACTATTCTCTCTTCTAAGTTAGCGTTTAAAAGCTCTATCTCTTTTTTGTGTTTTTTATCTATCTCTTGAATCTCTTTACGTTCAGATATATCTCTCCATGCACCATGGAGTAACTCTTCTCCATCCAAATGTATCTTAGTTAAAACTATCTCACACCAAAGATCATCTCCGTTATAGTCTTTATGTAACCACTCTAACTTTGCGGAGCCATGCTTAAAAGCTTCGTGCATTTTTCTTGTCATTTTGCGAAATGAATTTTTACCATCTGGCTGAACTTCAGGCATATAAGCCATTACTTCTGTTTGTAAGAACATCTCTTTTGATGGTATGTGAAACATCTCGAGAATCGCTTTGTTACATCCTACATATTTATTGTTTTTCATGACAACTATACCATCAGTGGAGTTTTCATATATTGTTTTAAATGTTTCACTATTAGAGATAGAGTTTCGCAAGTTAAGATAGTAAACTCTTCCAGCATAAATCAACATTGCCATCATAACACTCATAGTTATGGCAAACATTATAAACATCTCAGCACCATGATAAAGTAATGCACTGATAAGAAACAGAAAGTTAAAGCTTATAAAAATCAAAAATGCTTTATAGACACTTCCTAGTGTTGATATAGAACATGCTGAGAGAGAAAGAACTATGATTCCTAAAACAAAAATATTTACATTTGGTATGTCCAACAGGACACTCATCCATACAAGGTATGAGAAGAGAAGTGTTGTTGAGAAGCTCAGTAAATAGATGATATTTAGGTATCTATTTACACTCTTACTGTGTACATTCATAAATTTTTTAAGATAGTTACTCAAGTAGATTCGCGAAGCTAATAAAAAGATATGTAATAGTAACCATATAAAAAGTAATGTAAAGCTCATGTAGTCTTTAACAACATATATAGCTGATATAGGAGCTATGAAGTTAGCTATAAACACCCCAAAATAGGATGATTCTAACATAAGACTTATAAGTTTGTATGTATACTTTTCGTTTAATATAGTTCTTATCATAACAATTCCCTACAATTTTATTATATAATTGTTACAAATTCTTGCTTAAATGAAGTTTTTTGCCATCGGGTGATAAACTGTTACCGTATCGTGGAGGTCCTGCTTTTGTATATGTGTATAAACTTGTGTTGTTAGAAGTGAAGCATGTCCTAATAGCTCTTGAACGACCCGTAAGTCTGCACCACCACTAATGAGTGAAGTGGCATAGGAGTGTCTAAGAACATGTGGTGAAACACCAAGGTACTTTTGAGTTATCTTATAAGCACTTATACGACTTAGTTTAGTTCCTTGGTAGTTAGACCAAACAAAATCCCTTTCAAAAGGGATATCCTGAAGGTAACTACTGATAGCTTTGAGTGATACTTTAGCTAGTGGGACTATCCTCTCCTTTTCTCCTTTTGCATGACGAATATGTAACCATTCCCCTTCAATATCTCCAAGTTCTAATTCTAAACACTCACTTATACGAGTTCCACTTGCATAAAGGAAAAGTATAAGAGCATAGTCTCTTTGTCCTATCCAAGTAGTTCTATCAATGAGTGACAAACCAGCTTGAACCGCTTCAAATGATAAAAATTTTGGAAGTAGTTTGGGAACTTTTGCAAATTTGAGTTTTTTGTTTTCACTTTTAAACTGTTGCTTGTAACAAAAATCAAAAAAAGCATTAATGGAAGAGAGTTTTCTATTGAGAGTGCGTTTATTTTCATACTGACTTAAAACATCAAGTAGTTTAGTGGAGTCCAAGGATATAAGAGGTTTTTTTAGAAACTCTTCAAGTTGGTTTAGATCACCCTTATAAGCTAAAACACTCTTTTTACTAAGTGCTTTTGTAATGCTTATATACTCTAAAAATGCCTCTAATTCTTTAGACATTACTCTATAAGAATTTTCTTATCGTTTATATAAAATGCTTTATCTGTTACAAATATATATGCATCATCAAGACTTAAAGAGATATCACTTGGTGTAAAATGATTATTGTTCATAAAGTCGTTATATGTTTTTGAGTTTTCATACTTCATCAAAGTCTGCAGAGTAAACTCATGTACAGTATAGTCAAAAGTAGTTTGATCTACAACTATCATGTATCCCTCTTTTTCTAGAATGTAGAGTTTTCCATTTCTTGAAACCATTCCATAGTAGTGTGCAAATGGCAGTTTTATTTTAGAATTTACTTCTAGGTTAGATGTTAAAGAGATAATCTCACCCTGTTTTGTTGCTATATAAACTGTCTTATCTGCAAAGATTATATTTCGTATCTCATACTTATGGCGTATCTCTTTTTTTGCCATAGCTAAGATCTCATAACTTGTTGCTGCTATAATTTTGTTTTCAACAAAGTTCATTGCTATAATATTATTGAAGTTATCTTCCGATGAGATTATCATTGTACGAAGTCTCTTTTTAAGCTCGGCATTTACAATGATAACTTTTCCATCAAGTGTAGAGAAGAAAACAAGACCATTCATAAAAAATGGATTTACTATTCTAGAATCTGCTGCTATAAATTTAGAACCTTGTTCTTTAAAAAGAGCCATTTTAGAATCTATATCATAAATAGCTATTTCATTATCTGCAAAAAGCACAGCTAACTCATTTCCTTCTACAGTCGCACTAGCAACTGTCTTTTTTAAGTCAATGTTCTTTTTATTTGTTGTATCACTCTCTGAAGTAAGAGTAAGGTTTCCATCAATACTTCCACTTATAATCCATGCTTGTGAATGTGAAATAACTCTATCTGTAGCATTTATATCAACATCTACAATTCCATCTTTAGTTATAACTGTGCCATCTTCTAATAGAGCTATGTTTGCAGAAGTATCAACTATAGTAGATGTAACTTTTTCGTACTTGGTCCATGGCTTGTCAAGTTTAATAGGTTCATAAACTTCTTTTGTACTACATGCACTAAAAAGAAGTACAAAAAGGAGAAGGAAAAAAGTATTTTTTTTCATTCTTCTTATTTAACTCCGTAGTGCATTAAAGCATTTGCTACTTGTGCTAAAGGTGAGTCAACATTTATCATACTTAGTTTAGTATGTGCTTCTTCTATCTTTTTCTCATTCATCAAAAGTACCGCACTTTGCATACGAGCTAAATCAGCATAAATCGCATTTTTCTCGTTTGAATAAGCATCAAGCTTAGCAATATCATTTGCATTTTGAGCTAGCTCATATGTAGCTAAATCTCCTATAAGTTGTGCATCTGAGTTTTGAAGTTTTTCTAAAACAGACATATCTTTGCTTACTAAAGCTTGTGAGTAGTTCCACACATCACTTAAAGCTGGACTAAGAGACTCTAGTCTTGCTAAAGTTGCAGGATTATTTGAGTTTACCTGAAGTTCTGCAAGAGCTGCATTTGCACTATCTAGAGTATTTTGTTTGTTAATGCTGTATGCGATGTTTCCTGCGACAAAAAGTACAAGTGCTACAACACCACCAATCATTACATTCTTATATTTTTTAACAAATTTTTCTGTTACAACAGCTTTTTCAAAAAACTTCTCTTCTGAAGTTAACTCGTCTTTTACCATTTCAATATCTTGTTTTAAACTCAAAAATAATCCTTATATTATAAAAAGTTCATAATATTACCCTTTAGTAAGTTAAAGTTTTATCAAAAACTCTAGTTTTATACGCTAAAATTATCCATATATAAATTATTATTAGGAAATTTTATGCAAGTAGATGATGAACTCTTAGCAAAACTAGAAAAATTATCTTTTTTAAAAGTAAGTGATGACAAACGCGAAGAGATTAAAGAACAACTTTCAGAAATAGTAACTTTTGTTGATAACTTAAGCGATCTTAATACTGATGGTGTCGATGATAAGTTCGCTATGAATGACAACCCAACAAAGCTTAGAGAAGATGTTCCAAAGTCATCAATAGAAATCAGTGAAAACATCTTAAAAAATTCACCAAACAGTGGCGATAACTTCTTTATCGTTCCAAAAATAATCGAGTAAATATGATAAAAGTCTACGGAATCAAAAACTGTGATAGTGTCAAAAAAGCACTTAAATTTTTCAAACAGCACGATCTTGCCTATGAACTTCATGATTATAAGAGCGAAGAACTTCCTTGTCAAAAAATATCAAGTTGGTTAAAGAGTACAGATATGAAAACTCTTTTTAATGCAAGAAGTACAACATATCGTAACTTAAAGTTAAAAGAGTTAAACCTTGATGAAGAAGGACAAAAAGAGTGGCTTTGTAAAGAAAACCTACTTATTAAACGCCCTGTTGTTGAGTATGGTGATGCACTTTTAGTAGGCTTTAACGAGGAACTATATCAAAGGAGTTTTATATGAGTACTGATAACATTGAACAAGTAGACCCGACAGACAAGAAAAGACTAGATATAAAGAAACTACTCAAGAGTGTCTTGGCATTTAAATCGTCTGACCTTCACCTTGTAGTTGGTAGTGAACCACAGATCCGTATAGATAAAGAGCTTCGTGCACTGAACCTTCCTATACTTGATGCGAAAGATGTTGAGACTATGGCCTACTCTCTTATCGAAGATAAACAGAAGAAAGAGTTTGAAGAACACAATGAACTTGACTTCTCTTTTGAGTTAAAAGATATCGGGCGTTTTCGTGCAAACTACTACCGCACTATTCACGGTATTGCTTGTGCCTTTCGTATGATTCCTATTGAGATTCCTACACTTGATGAGTATGGAAATCCTCCTATTTTTAAAGAACTTGTGAAAAAAGAGAAAGGTCTTATACTTGTAACTGGTCCTACTGGTTCTGGTAAGTCAACTACTCTTGCCTCTATGCTCCATGAGATCAATATGACTGAACGCCGTCACATTATCACTATTGAAGATCCTGTTGAGTTTGTTCATAAAAACATCAAGTCTCTTTTCTCTCAACGTGATGTAGGAAGCAATACCGAGTCCTTTGCAACTGCACTAAAATATTCACTCCGTCAAGATCCAGATATTATCCTTATCGGGGAGATGCGTGATGCTGAAACCATCGGTGCAGCATTAACAGCGGCGGAGACTGGTCACTTAGTTTTTGGTACCCTGCATACAAACTCTGCTCCTGGTACTATTAACCGTATTATTGATGTATTTGATGGGGAAGAACAGGCTCAAGTACGTGCACAACTTGCATCTTCACTTGTTGCCGTTGTTTCACAAACTCTTATCCCTAGAGTTGGTTCTGGTAAAGTTGCTACACAAGAGATTCTTATAACGAATCCAGCGATTCAAAATCAGATTCGTGAAGATAAAGTTCACCAAATCTACTCTCAAATGCAACTAAACCAAACTGAGACCAATATGACAACTCAAACACAACAACTCTTAGATCTTTTACAGAAAAACACTGTATCTAAAGAGAATGCCATCAAAAACTCTAATAGACCAGAAGAGTTGATGAAACTTATAGGAGGGCTCTAAGTCCTTCTAAAAATATGTTTTAGTACTTTTACAAAAAAACTAAAGTCTACTTTTATAGCTTCCTCACCAATCCATAACTTCAATGTTTGCTGTTGAATACTTTTGCTCTTAAAAAGCTTCAACAGAACTCTTATCATAAAGTCATTGTATAAAAATATTTTCTGCAATTTTAGTAGTACATCAAACTTCTTTTGAAATTTTTTCTTCCATACTTTTTCATACTCTTTTGGATTTTCTTTATTGATAATAATTTCTGAGAGTATTTGAGCTGAAGCTAAAGAGTAGTAGATTCCCTCATAGGTAAAGGGAAGAACTTGTGAAGCACTATCACCTACAAAAAAGACTCTATTTTTATAAAAGATTGGATTCTTATAGATTGGTATCTTATATCCGAAGTTTTTAACATCTTCCTCTAAGTCAATATTTAGTTTAAGGTTCTCAAGTGAATCTAAAGAGTTAGCGACTGTTCCTATGTTTGAGCCATGTTTGTGTGGAAATATCCAAGCATAATGTCCTTGTGCAACATCTTTTCCAAGATGAAAGTCACAACTCTCAAAGTTCTGTGACTCAATGTCACAGTAGTGGGTCATGATAGATGAAACTTCATCTCCATTTACAGCTTTTCTTATTTTTGAGTTAACGCCATCTGCAGCTACAACATAGTTTGACTTGATATAGCTATATACATCATCTCTCTTTATCTTTGAGACTATATGTGTATCAAAAATCTCCATTGAGACAAAACTTGCTTCATAAAGTTGTGTTCCTTTTTTCTCTGCATCAACTCTTAGGTAATGATCAAAAGAGACTCTATCAACTATGGCTACACTAACTCTAGATATGTCTATATCAACTCTTCTATCTTTATGAACTAAAGCTGCTGTATCTACAGTTTTTATTATCTCTTTTTCATCTAAGTCAAATTTTTCAAAGCCATCTTTACGGATTCCTCCGCCACATGGTTTTTTAAAGCTAAAATTTCTTTGAATGAGAATATTTTATATATTTGCATCTGATAGATACCTAGCTGTTTGTGCACCTGCTGGTCCACCACCAACTATAAGTATATCTGTTTCTATCATTACAATTTTCTGAATCGTATCATCTTAAAGCGCTCACCTAGAAAATTTGGCAATATCAATATTTTTGCTTTTTCTAACTCTTGCTTATAAAGTTTCTCTTCTACATTCTCTTTAAGCATCTCTAAAAGGTCTAAGATACCCATATCTACTAGTCCAGTCATTTGAGCCTTTAACTCTATAAACGCCACTCCAACTTCTTCGTAGGCATCTTTAACATGTGCAAAAGTCACATCATATGTTATGTCACTCTTAGCAAAAAGCTCTTGGCGTTTGATATCATCTGCGAAAAATGGTATCACTTCATGTTTTGCATAAACGCGAAGAGAGAAGTCTGGACGAGCAGCCATCTCACCATAGTCAAAACTCATAAACTCAAACTTATCAGCAGCTGCAGCCATTTCTGCTGCAAACTCTTCATAACCTAGAGCTATTTCACCTCTATCTTTATGATATTTTTTTGCTTTATCATCTACCCACTTGTTATCAACATCAAAAAGTACTTCATGCCCTTCAACTCTTCCTGTTTTACCTTTATAATAGAGTTCACAAGGGAAAGCATCAAATATTTCATTTGCTATAAAAAAGGCATTTGAACATTTTAGTTCACTTAGTGACTTGTAATGAGTTAAAGGGACTACATCTCCAAACGACTCTTTAAAGTATTTAGTTTGGTGCTCTTGTAAATCATCAAAACGCTCAATAATAACAAAGTTAAAACTACTTAGAAGTTCGGGTCTTAGTGTATAAATAAACTCGCAAACATCCGCTAAAAAATAGCCATGATGTGCACCTATTTCACAAATAGTAGTGTTTTGTTCTAAAAACCCTTCATCAACTAAAGAGATAATATGTTTGGCGATTGTTCCACCAAAAAACTTGCTTGTACTTACCGCAGTATAAAAGTCACCACTCTTTCCTATGTTTTTATAAGTTGCATAGTAGCCATCTTCTCCATAGAGCCAGTCTGTCATATATGAACTAAACTTCAACTCTACTCTCCTTCATTTTACGACTCGGCATTTAGTGCCTCCCTGCATTTAACTTTAGTTATTAACATACATTTCATATAGATTCAGAAGAGAAAGTTGTTTGTCTATCTCATATACTTTTGAATCAATTGTTTGAATATCCAAAGAATTCTGTAAAGTATTTACATCTTCTTGAGTTTTATATCCAGCTGTAAATAGATCTGTTGTATCACTTAGAAGTCTTGAGTATATTTCTATATTTTCATTACTCAAAGATATCTTTTTATCGAAGTTCTCTATGTTGTGAAGTACTTGATCAAAGAGTGCTCGTAACTCTCTTTTTTTATCTTCTTGTAAAACTTTTGATTTAAGATAATCAACCTTTACTGACTCGATATCTCTAAACATATTTATATCTAAAGGCATACTAGTTCTAACTCCATAGTCATAATACGATAAGTTATTTTGAGCAACAAAATTGTTACTAAACTGCTGCTCGGAGTTATTCCATGTGTACCCTGCTGTAAGACTAACTTTTGGAAGATACTTTGCGATAGTTACATTATGATAGTAGTCATTTTTTACTACATCTGCTTCATTTTGTTTTAAAACAATGTTGTGTTTTATAAACTCTTCACTACTTATGTATTCAAGATGAGGGATTGTTGCTTCTTTATAATCTAAATCACTTAAAGTTTGAAACTGTGTTATCAATCTCTCTTTAGCTGTTTGAATATCATAAAGTGCTTGAATAACAATATTTCTTTGTATAACTGCATTATCTAAAAATCCAGAGTCTAGTTGACCGCTAAGGTACTGCTCTTTTTTCTGCTCAAGATTTATCTCAGAGTTCTTTATCTGTAACTTCTGAGCTTCTTCTCTTAAAGTAGTCTGTTTTATCTGCATCAGTAAAGATATAGTCTCTTTAATCATCTTGCGTTTTGCGACATCTATAGAGTAGTCACTATACTTCTTACTCGCATTTGCAAACTTGATTCCATAATAAATTCCACCACTTTGAAAAATAGGTTGGTCCATTTTAATGGCAGCATTTTGACTTGTTAGTTCATCGTTTTTTGGTTTACTTCTAGAGTAACTATACTGAAGCTGTATTGGAGCGACCCATGAATCACGAAGCTTAGAACTCTCAGCTTCACTTTTTTCATAATCATATCCAAACTCTTGCTTTTTGTATTCAGATATATAACTGTCTAAAGTAGCATTATTTTCATTTGCAAGCAGTAGCGTGCTATATGCTAGACACAGCGCTAGAGAGAGCTTTAAAACCTTCATCAATTTCCTCTTTTGTAATAGTTAATGGTGGTAAAAATCTTAATGTATTTCTTCCGGCACGAAGAACCATAACTCCATTATCTTTGGCATTTGACATGATAGATGCTAAAGTGTCAGCATCTTTTACACGCAGACCACACATCATACCGATACCCACTTTTGATGTAAACAGTGACTTATTTTGTGTATAAAAGGTTTCAAGAGCCTTGTTAAACGCCACCGATGTCTCATCTAACTTTCCATTTTTCTTCTCTTCATTAAGTATAGCTGTAACTTCACATACAGCTGCACTACTTAAGTAGTTTCCACCAAATGTAGAACCATGATCACCCGCACTCAGAACTTCTTTTAGTGAAGTCATCACTATACCTACAGGAACACCACCACCAACACCTTTAGCAAGTGTAATAATCTCTGGAGAAATTCCATATACTTGAGAAGCAGTAAACTCACCAGTTCTGTATCCACCAGTTTGTACTTCATCTACGATAAGTGGAATACTTTTACTTTTTAGTAGTTTCTCTAGTGCTTGAACTTTTGTTTTATCTTGCGGTTCAACTCCACCCTCACCTTGAATCAGCTCTATCATGACAGCAGCTGTATGGTCATCTAAAAGTGACTCTATCGCATCAATATCCTCAGCATACACAAACCCATCAGGAAAAGGACCAAAGTAGTTGTGCATAGACTCTTGTCCTGTAGCTTTTACAGTAGTTATAGTACGGCCATGAAACGAGTGTTGAAGAGTGATGATTTTGTAGCGTTTAATCTCACCATCGCGTTCACCATGTTTTCTTGCTATCTTTATAGCACCCTCATTTGCTTCAGCACCTGAGTTTCCAAAAAAGCATTGCATATCATAACCACTAGCTTCGACTACGCTTTGGGCAGCTTTTGCTTGTGCTTCTATGTAGTAGAGGTTTGAAATGTGTGTAATATTTGAAATTTGTGAACATATAGCACTATTTACTCTCTTGTTTGCATGTCCAACACTTACTACTCCTATACCTGAAGTAAAATCAATGTATTTTTTTCCATCAGAGTCTGTTAAAGTTGCATTTTCACCACTTACAAACTCAACATCTCCACGTCCATATGTTGGCAATATATATTTATTTGTTAACTCTTTTGTATTCATTATCTCTCTCTTTATATAATTTAATTTTTAAATATCTTGTAAATTAGGTGGTATGGTATGATCATCTATATATTTTTCTAGTTTACCATTGCTATCCATCTTTACAGCCCACTCTTTTAAAGAATCTCTTGAAGATTTATACTCCATATAAGGAACAGAATCACCACAACTTGACTCTACTGCATAAATACTAAAAAGAAAAAAGTTTCTAATAATAGACTCTTTTTCATCAAACATATCGCGATACTTAGTAAATTCACTACTCCCTCTTGCAACTACTTTTGATTTACAAAAAAGACGTAAAATCATAGCTTTACCCTCAAAAGCATTAAAAAGAATGGTAAACTCACCATCGCCCATAGTATCACTATAAGTTCTATTTCCACTACCTGGATAGTCTAAAAAAACCACACTCTTATCATCTAAAACTTTTAAAGTCTCATACCCTTTTGGAGAGAGATTAACTTCTTTTCCTGATGAGCTTGCTATATAAAAAAGTTTCTGTTTTGAAATAAACTCTTTATCACTATCCTTAAGACTTTTATATTGTTTTCCCATTCTCTATCATCTCCTTAGCGTAATTCTATTTTCACTAACTTTGAAAAAATTTCTGGTGACTCAATTACTATTTGAGCCATATATTTAGATATATTTTTACTATCTGCTATATTTAGAAGTCTCGATATTTTATATTCTGTTTTGTTCCCATTTATAAACACAGTTTTATTTTTTGCCTCTTTAACATCTTCTTCATTTAGGAAGATTGTTAGTAATGCCTTACTTGTATCAAGAAGAGTTGCCAAAGGTGTTCCTTTATTTACAACTTCACCAACTTTTACATTCAATTCGTACAAGATATATCCTTTAGCATTTAAACTCTTATCACTGATACTTCTCTGAAGTTGTGCTTTACGAAGTTCAAGATCGGATATCTGTGTCTTTAAAGAGTTGATCTCTTTTTGTGTAGCTAAAAATGAGTTTTCACTTGCTACTAAGTCATAAAACTCTTTATCTTTTTCTATACTAGATTTGATTTTAAGTGCTTGTACTTTTTTATAGTTTTCTCGTTTTTTGTTTAAAGAGGCTTCAAGATTGTTTAAAATACTTTCATTCATTTTGACTGTGGATTTTGAGTACTCTAGTTTTTCATTTGTAAATCGTAAATCGTCTCTATCAAGTTTAGAATCTATCTTGATATAGGCGTTAGTTGTCAACTTCTCACCTATCATATTTTCATTACTAAAGAGAACAACACCAACTACATTTGAACTAATTTTTCTAATCTCATATGGTTCAACTTTTGAATAGTAAACATTAGCATAGATAACCGATATAGTCATTAATAGTGAGAGTAAAATTTTCATAATTAGATAGTTCCTTAAATTAACTTCAGCTAATGAAGTCTAATAAACAATTAGCTTATTTTAACATTACATTATTAATATTCAAGAACATTTCATTTTATTTTTGGTATTATGATTTTATATATAATTAAAGGGTATTTATGTCTGTATTAGATAATGTTGATGCTGCTACAAACCTGGCAAAAAACAATGAACTTCAGCTATTAGTTTTCAGAATTAGTGAAAAGAGCGACTCTGCTTATTATGCGATAAACGTATTTAAGACTAGAGAAGTTGTTGAGTCGAAGAACCATTATTTAACTCAAATACCATCTTCTCATCCACTTCTTGAGGGAACTATTATCCTTCGTGGACTCCAAATTCCTATCCTTGATCTTCCAGCTTGGTTAGGGAACTCTTTAACAAAAGAAGAGAATCAAAAATCAAATATTTTAATATGCGATTTTAATGGCATTATTATTGGTCTTCG